>NZ_JBFBDY010000208.1:0-10484 GCF_040683475.1 Kitasatospora sp. NPDC093558
GCCGGGTCTTCAGCCCGCCGGGCCCCGCTACGGTGTTGCCGTGCATCGGGTCGCACAGCCACACCACCGGGTGCCCGGCGCCGCGCACGGCCGCCACCAGGTCGGGCAGCCGCTCGGCGACCTGGCCGGCGCCTATCCGGGAGATCAGCACCAGGCGGCCCGCGCGGCGGTCCGGGTCGAGCCGCTCGCAGACCGCGAGGAGCCGGTCCGCCGCCAGGCCGGGACCGACCTTGACGCCGACCGGGTTGGCGACACCGGCCAGGAAGCGCACGTGGGCGTCGTCCGCCCCGGCGGTGCGGGCGCCGATCCACGGCAGGTGGGTGGAGGTGAGGTACCACTCGTCGGTCTGCGGGTCCCGGCGGACGAAGGCCTCCTCGTAGTCGAGGACGAGCGCCTCGTGGCTCGTCCACAGGGCCGGTCCGCCCGGCCCGGGCAGCAGGGCGCCGCGCGGGGCGGCGCCGCGGGCCGCAGCCTCGCGGAGCAGGCCGACGGTGGCGAGGGAGTGCTCGTAGCCGCGCACCAGGCGCATCGGGTCGGGCCGGCGGGCCTGCGCCAGCGGCTCGGTGGAGTTCACCAGGAAGCCGCGGAACACCGGGAGTTCGAGCCCGCCGACGCGTTCGGTGTCGTTGGAGCGTGGCTTGCCGTACTGCCCGGCGATCCGGCCGACCGGGATCACCGGCAGGCCGGTGGCCCCGGACAGCAGCTCGGCCGCGCCGCCCACCAGGCGGACGGCGGCGGCGATGCTGTCGTGGTCGTGCTCGTCCAGGGTCTCCGCGCAGTCGCCGGCCTGCACGACCTGCGCCTCGCCGCGGGCGACCCGGGCCAGGGCCCGGCGCAGCGCGGCCACCTCGGCCGGGCCGGCCAGGCCGCGCCCGCCGGCCAGCCAGCCCGTCACCTGGCGCAGCAGGCGCGGCTCCGGCCACCGCGGCTGCTGGTGGACGGGCCGCTCGCGCCAGTCGGCGTGGGACCACGGCAGCCAGTCGGCGTCCTCCCAGGCGAGTGAGCGGGGGGAGCGTTCTTCGAGAACGATGGGCATTACCTGACCTCCTCGGGTCGTCGGGTGTGCGGGGCGGTGGGGACGGCGGGCGGCAGGACGGCGAACATCTCCTCGCCGAACATCTCCTCGCCGAACGGGTCTCCGTCGAACGGGTCGTCGCTGAACGGGTCCTCGACCACCGGCGGTTCGGCGCTGCGCTCGGACACGACGGCCCACGTGAGCACGCCGCCGGGCACGGCCCGCACCCGGACGGTGGCGACGGGGGCCGGGCAGCCGGCCGGCTGCGCGAGGAAGCCCCGCGGGTGCGGCCGCAGCCGCAGCGAGCGCAGGCCCGGCAGGGCGGGCCCGGTGTGGAGGCCGCCGGCCCGCTCCCGGAGCAGGACGTCGATCGCCTTGTAGGCGGACTCCTTCGCCGAGAACGCCGCCAGCAGCCGTCGGGCGTCCGCGCCGGGGCGCCCAGCGCGGAGCCGGTCGAGCTCGTCGCGGCTCAGCACCAAGTGCGCGGCGGACAGCGGCAGTTCGCCCAGCTCCAGGTCCACGCCCACCGCGCGGTAGCGGTCGCGCCGCCCCGCGACGGCGACCGCGAGACCGCCCGAGTGGCTGACCGAGCCGACGTACCCGGCCGGAAGCCTGGGCGGCCCGCCCGTCCCGGCCAGGCCCGGTGCGTCGGCGCCCGCCGCGCCCAGCGCCGAGCGCAGCGCCCGCCGTCCGGCGAGGAACTCGGCCGCGCGGTGCGGCGCCATCGTGTCCGCCGTGCGCCGCTCCACGTAGGGCGGGCGGCCGGGGCCGTCGGCGACGGACGCGAGGCGGAACTCCAGTCCGTCCTCGGCCGGTCCGGAGCGGCCGGTCGCCAGCTCTCCCAGCACGTGGACGGCGCGCGCCGGGCGGGTGCGGCACTCGGCCGCGGAGGATCTGGTGCGGGTCGGTACGGGCATCGGACACCGTCTTCCACTGCGGGCGGCCCCCGTGCCGCCTCCGTGGAGCGAAAGAGGACGGCCGGGCCGCGATGCAATCCCGCGGCCGGGCACGGACGGCCGCCGGAAACCGCCGGGGGGTCCGCGGGATTGCCGCGCCCGTGCGGCGCCTCTTCCGGAAGGACAGACCCGCCCGGCCCCGCGGTCCGTTCCGCGCGACCCGGCCGGCGGGCCGGATCCTGACCGACGTCACCTGTGAGGCGATCCATGACCGCACCAGCCCCGACCAGCCCGCCCGTCCCGCGCCTGCGGTGGGTGACCCCCGGCGGGATCCACATCACCCGCACGGTGGAGGACGTGGCGCCGGACCGCGCGCTGGCCGAGCTGGAGACCACGCTCGACCGCCGCCGCGGCCTGCTGCTGTCCGGCCGCTGCCCGCAGCCCGGCCGCTACCGCGTGCACGACCTCGGCTACGCGGACCCGCCGGTCGAACTGGTCGGCCGCGGCCGGCGGCTGGAGCTTCGCGCGCTCAACGAGCGCGGGCGGGTGCTGTTCCCGGTGCTGCGGCCCGTCGTCCTGGCGGCGCTGCCGGCCGGGGCCGTGGTGACCGCGAACGAGCCCGGGCTGCTCGCGCTGACCGTCCCCGGGCCGCCGGCCGGCCTGCGCGCGGAGGAGGAACGCACCAGGCTGCCCTCGGTGTTCACCGTGCTGCGCGCCGTCGTCGCCGCGCTGCGCAGCCCGCAGGACCACCTCCTCGGCCTGTACGGCGCGTTCGGCTACGACCTGGTGCGGCAGTTCGAGCCGTTCCCCGAGCACCAGCCGCGCGACCGGGAGGACCGCGACCTGGTGCTGCACCTGCCCGACCGGATCCTGGAGATCGACCCGGAGCGCGGCCTGGCCCGCGTGCACCGCTACGACTTCGCCGCCGCCGGCGCGGACACCGCGGGCCTGCCGCGCCGCACCCCCGACGCGCGGGCCGTGCCGGGCCGGGTGCCCGCCTCGGCGCGCGACCACGCGCCCGGCGAGTACGCCGAGCTGGTCCGCACGGCGAAGCACCGTTTCCGGGCCGGCGAGCTCTTCGAGGTGGTGCCCGGCCAGTCGTTCCACCGCCCGCTGCCGGCCGCGCCCTCCGCCCTGTTCCGGCGGCTGCGCCGGCTCAACCCGGCGCCGTACGGGCTGCTGGCCAACCTCGGCGAGGGCGAGTTCCTGGCCGGGGCGTCGCCGGAGATGTTCGTCCGGGTCCGCCCGGCGGGCGCTGACGGCGCTGGCGGCGCTGGCGGTGCGGCGACGGTCGAGTCCTGCCCGATCAGCGGCACCGTGGCGCGCGGCCGGGACGCCCTGGAGGACGCCGCGCGGATCCGCGAACTGCTCGGCTCGGCGAAGGAGGAGTCCGAGCTGACCATGTGCACGGACGTGGACCGCAACGACAAGGCACGGGTCTGCGAGCCCGGCAGCGTCCAGGTCCTCGCCCGGCGCACCATCGAGCTCTACTCGACCCTGATCCACACCGTCGACCACGTCCGCGGCCGGCTGCGCCCCGACCGGGACGCCCTGGACGCCTTCCTCACCCACCTGTGGGCCGTCACCGTGACCGGCGCCCCCAAGCGCGCCGCCATGGAGTTCATCGAGCGGCACGAGCGCGCGCCGCGGCGCTGGTACGGCGGCGCGGTCGGGCGGATCGGCTTCGACGGGGGCCTGGAGACGGCGCTCACCCTGCGGACCGTCCAGATCAGGGACGGCGTGGCGACCGTCCGGGCCGGGGCGACGCTGCTGTACGACTCGGTGCCCGAGGCGGAGGAGCGCGAGACCGAGCTCAAGGCGATGGCGCTGCTCGACGCGGTGGAGCAGGTCGGCGCGGTGGAGGAGGCCGACGCCGTCGAGCGGGACGAGCCGTCGGGCCGTACCGGCGACCGGCCGCGCGTCCTGCTCGTCGACCACCAGGACTCCTTCGTCCACACCCTCGCCGACTACCTCCGCCAGGCCGGCGCCGAGGTGACCACCCACCGGGCCGGCTTCCCGCCGCGGCTGCTCGACGAGCTGCGCCCCGACCTGCTGGTGCTCTCGCCCGGCCCCGGCCGCCCGGCCGACTTCGGCATGGACGACCTGCTGGCCCTGGCCGTCCGGCGCGGACTGCCGGTGTTCGGGGTCTGCCTCGGACTCCAGGGGATCGTCGAGCACTTCGGCGGCGCGCTCGGCACCCTGCCCGTCCCGGTGCACGGCAAGCCGTCCGGAATCGAGCTGGTGGACGGCGGCGGCCGGCTGCTCGACGGGCTGCCGCCGGCCTTCGAGGTCGGCCGCTACCACTCGCTGTTCGCCGACCCGGCGCGCCTGCCCGCGGAGCTGGCGGTGACCGCCCGCACCGCGGACGGCGTGGTCATGGCCGTCGAACACCGCACCCTGCCCGTCGCGGCCGTGCAGTTCCACCCCGAGTCGATCATGACCCAGCAGGGCGGCTGCGGACTGGCCGTCATCCGCAACGCGGTGGCCCGGCTCCGGCCGGCGGCCCCCGTCCCGTACCCGGCGTCCGCCCTCGCGGCCGTCCCGCAGCAGGAGGCGGTCCGATGACCTCGCACGACCTCACCCCCGCGGACGACGGCGCGGCGCCGCGGCGTCCCGTCCCGCTGCCGCGCAGCCTCGCCGGCCGGCTCCCGGCCGGCTCCGCCCGCCGCACCGCCCGGCTCCTCGCGCTGCCCGCCGGCCACCTCGGCCGGTCCGCGCTGCGCACCGGCCGACGCCTGCTCGGCGGACCGGCCGCCGGACTCACCGAGGAGATCCAGCGCCGCACGGCCGAGCAGCTGTTCGCGACCCTCGGCGAACTCAAGGGCGGCGCGATGAAGTTCGGCCAGCTGCTCTCGGTCTTCGAGGCCGCCCTGCCGCCGGACCTCGTCGCCCCCTACCGGTCCGCGCTGACCCGGCTCCAGGACGCGGCCCCGGCCCTGCCCGTCGCCGTCGTCCACCGGGTGCTGGCCGCCGAGCTCGGCGACTCCTGGCGCGCGTCCTTCCGCGAGTTCGACGACCGGCCGGCCGCCGCCGCGTCCATCGGCCAGGTGCACCGCGCGGTCTGGCGCGACGGCCGGCCCGTCGCGGTCAAGGTCCAGTACCCGGGCGCCCGCGAGGCGCTGCTCGGCGACTACGCCCAACTCTCCCGCCTGATCCGGCTGTTCGCCGTGTTCACCCCGGCCCTGGAGCTCGGCCCGATGCTCGCCGAACTGCGCGAGCGCATCACCGAGGAGCTCGACTACGAGCGGGAGGCGGCCGCCCAGCGGGCCTTCGCCGACGCCTACCGCGACGACCCGGACATCCACGTCCCGGACGTCGTCGCCGGCACCGCGAAGGTCCTGGTCACCGACTGGCTGCCGGGCACGCCCCTGGCCCGGGTGATCGCCGACGGCACCCAGGAGGAGCGGGACGCGGCCGGGCTGCGCTTCATCCGCTTCCTGCTCTCCGGCCCGGCCCGCGCCGGCCGGCTGCACGCCGACCCGCACCCGGGCAACTTCCGGATGCTGCCCGACGGGCGGCTCGGCGTGCTCGACTTCGGCGCGGTCAAGGACCTGCCCGACGGCTTCCCCCGGCTGCTCGGCACCCTCCAGCGCCTCGCCCACGCGGGCGACCACGCCGCCGCGCTGCGGCTGCTGCGGGCGGAGGGCTTCCTGACCGGCGAGGACCCCGCCGACCTCGCGGCGGTGGCGGCCTTCCTCACCCCGCTGGCCCTGCCCTCCGCCACCCCCACCTACCGCTTCACCCGGGCGTGGCTGCGCGAACAGCTCGACCAGACCACCGGCGCCGCCAACCGCCGCCTCCTGCGCCGGCTCAACCTGCCGCCCGCCTACGTCCTCGTCAACCGGGTGGTGTCGGCGGGCAGCGCGGTGCTCTGCCAGCTGGAGTGCGAGGTCCCGTACCGCGCCGAGGCCGTCCGCTGGCTGCCGGGCTTCGCGCCGCCGCACGCGCTGCCGGCCGGGCGGGCCTGAGGGGAGGACGGTCCCGGGTTTTAATCCGGTGGGCGAACGGCTCGGTCCGGGTACGGTGGGGCCGGTGTGGCCAACCGGATTGCGGTGTACGGGCGGTGGCCTTTGGAAGCGATGGTGTGGAGGGTGTCGGCGTGGTGAGTGGGACGGGGCCTGCGGAGCTGCTTGAGGAGTACCGGGCGCAGGGGGCCGCCGAGGCGGCGGACGTCGAGCGGGCGCGGGGGCTGCTCGGGGCTGCCGACGCGTGGGACCGGGCGACACCGCTGCACTTCACGGCGTCCGCGCTGATCGTGCACCCGGAGAGCGGACGGGTGCTGCTGCGGTGGCACGTGCGCCAGCAGGCGTGGCTCCACGTGGGCGGGCACGGCGACCCCGGGGAGACCGAGGCGCTCGCGGTCGCGCTGCGCGAGGGGCGGGAGGAGACCGGGCTGACGGATCTCGCGCCCTGGCCCGACGCGGCGCTCGTGCACGTCGCCGTGGTGCCGGTGCCCGCCTCGCCCCGCGAGCCGGCCCACGAGCACGCCGACCTCCGCTTCCTGCTGGCCACCGCGACGCCCGACGCCGTACGGCCGGAGAACCCGCAGTCGCCGCTGGAGTGGCTCTCGGTGGCCGAGGCCGGGCAGCGCACCACGGAGGAGAACTTCCGGGAGACGATCGCCCGCGCGGGGCGGCTACTGGCGGCCCGGCGGCGGTAAATCGGGTGGCGGGCCCGGGAGAAGCCGGTAGCGTCGGGCGTCCGGCCATACACGTGAGGTGGATCAGTGGACCAGACGCTCAAGGGCCAGACGCTCGTCTTCGACGCCGACGACACGCTCTGGGAGAACAACGTCCTCTTCGAGCGGGTCGTCGACGGCTTCGTCGGCTGGGTGGCCGCCCCCGGGGACGAGCACCGGACGCGGTCCCTGCTCGACGGGATCGAGGCGCGGAACGTGGTCGCGCACGGGTACGGCGCGGACGTGTTCCGGCTGAGCCTGCGCGAGTGCCTCCAGGAGGTCCACGGCCGCGTGCCGACGGACGAGGACGACGCCCGGATCGTCGAGCTGCTCCGGCCGCTGACGGACCGGCAGGTCGAGGTGATCGAGGGCGTCGCCGAGACGCTCGCCGCGCTCGCCCCGCACCACGAGCTGCTGATGCTCACCAAGGGCGCCGTGGACGAGCAACAGTGGAAGGTCGACGCCTCCGGCCTCGCCCACCACTTCCGGAGCGTCCACATCGTGCCGGAGAAGAACGAGGACACCTACCGGCAGCTCACCGCCGAACTCGGCCTGGACGCCGACCGGACCTGGATGATCGGCAACTCGCCCAAGTCCGACATCCTGCCCGCCGTCCGCGCCGGGCTGAAGGCCGTCTACATCCCGCACGAGCACACCTGGGTGCTGGAGCACGAGGAGCTCGGACCCGACGACGCGACGCTGCAACTGGCCCGGTTCGACGAGCTGTTGAAGCACTTCTGACGCGACGCGAAGACACCGGGGCGGCCCTCCTGACACCAGGGGGGCCGTCCCATTTCCGTTCTGCAGGAGCCCGGTAGGGGGGTCGGCGCGGCCGGATAGGGGTTCATCGCTGTGTCGGGGCCGTCGGCTCTCCGGATTCAATGCTGCGCGTGATGGCGCGGAACGGACACGAGGAGACGGGCAGTTGAGGACAGCGACGGAGGAGTGGATGCGCCGGTTCCACCCGGCCGACGGGGCCGCCGCCCGACTGGTGTGCTTCCCGCACGCGGGCGGATCGGCGCCGTACTTCTACCACGTCGGGCGGATGCTCGCCCCCGGTCTCGACGTCCTGGCGGTGCAGTACCCGGGCCGGCAGGAGCGCCGGCACGAGCCGGTGATCGAGTCCGTGCCCGAGCTCGCCGACCGGGTGGTCGCCGAGCTGCGCCCCTGGCTGGACCGGCCGTTCGCGCTGTTCGGGCACAGCCTCGGCGCCGTCCTCGCCTACGAGGTGGCGCGCCGGCTGGAGGCGGAGGGCCGCCGGCCGCTCGGGCTGCTGGCCTCCGGGCACCGGGCGCCGCACGTCGAACGGCACGACACCGCGCACCTGCTGGACGACGACGGGCTGATCGCCGAGCTGCGCCGGCTCAGCGGGACGGACGACGCGCTGCTGGACGACGACGAACTGCTGCGGCTCGTGCTGCCGTGCGTGCGCGGCGACTACAAGGCGGCGGAGACGTACGCCTACCGCCCCGGGCCGCCGCTGTCCTGCCCGGTCGTGGGGCTCACCGGCGACGCGGACCCGCTGGTCCCGGTGGCCGAGGCGCGCGGCTGGGCGGAGCACACGACCGGAGGGTTCGAGCTGGACGTGCTCCCCGGCGGCCACTTCTACCTCAACGACCACGTGCCGGCCTTGGTGGAGCGGATCCGCGGGTTCGTCGCGCGGGAGCTGGCGGGCGTCCACGCCTGAGCGCACCTTCCGGGACGTCACGCCCCAGGACACCGCACACACAAGGGAGTTCACATGTATCGCACCATGTTCAAGTCGAAGATCCACCGCGCCACCGTGACCCAGGCCGACCTCCACTACGTCGGCTCCGTCACCATCGACGCCGACCTCCTGGACGCCGCCGACCTCCTGCCCGGCGAGAAGGTCGACATCGTCGACATCGACAACGGCAACCGCCTGTCCACCTACGTCATCGAAGGCCCCCGCGGCACCGGCGTCATCGGCATCAACGGCGCCGCCGCCCGCCTCATCAGCCCCGGCGACCTCGTCATCATCATCGCCTACGCGACGGTGACCGACGCCGAGGCGGCCGACGTCCGGCCGCACGTCGTCTTCGTCGACCGCACCAACCGGATCGTCCACCAGGGCAGCGACCCGGCCGACGTCCCGGCCGGCAGCGGCCTCCTGCGCGGCGACGTCCTGGTCGGGTGAGCCCGGTGGTCCTGCCTGTCGAGGCCGAGCGGGGGCGGGCGCTGACCGCGCACTGGGGGCCCTGGCTGCGGCGCTACCACGGGCCGCCGGTGCGGCCGGGGGCCACGCTGGTCTGCTTCCCGCACGCGGGCGGGGCGGCGAGCTTCTTCCGCGGCCACTCGGAGGCGCTGTCCGGCCGGTTCGACGTGCTCGCGGTGCAGTACCCGGGCCGCCAGGACCGGTACGGGGAGCGCTGCCCGGAGACGGTCGCCGAGCTCGCCGACGGGATCGCGGGCGCGGTGACGGAGGCGGTGACGGGCGGCGGCCCGCTGGCGTTCTTCGGGCACAGCCTGGGCGCCGTCCTCGCCTTCGAGACGGCGCTGCGGCTGGAGTCGCACCGGTCAGGGCCCGCGCCGAGCCTGCTGTTCGCCTCCGCCCGGCGCGCGCCCGGGCTGCACCGGGCGGACCGCTCGCCCGACGGAACCGGGCCCCGCGAGCTCCACCGGCTCGACGACCACGAGCTGGCGCAGGAGCTGCGGCGCCTCGGCGGCACCGACGAACGGCTGCTGGCCGACCCCAGGCTGTTCGCGAAGGTGGCGCCCGCGATCCGCGCCGACTTCGCCGCGTCGGAGACCTACCGCGCGGAGGACGACAGCCGCCTGCGCTGCCGGATCGTCGCGATGGTCGGCGACCGGGACCCGCGGGTCGGCCTCGAACAGGCCGCGGCCTGGCGCGACCACACCACCGGCGCCTTCGACCTCCGGGTCTTCCCGGGCGGCCACTTCTACCTGACCGAGCACGAACGAGAGGTCCTGTCGACCCTCTCCGTGCAGCTGGACCGGGCCGACGAAGCGGCCTGAGCACCTCGACACCCCACGTTGCGGAACCCCACGTTACGGAGAAACCTGCCATGTCCCGCCGTCTGTTCACCTCGGAGTCCGTGACCGAGGGACACCCGGACAAGATCGCCGACCAGATCAGCGACGCGATCCTCGACGCCCTCCTCCGCGAGGACCCGGCCTCCCGGGTCGCCGTGGAGACGCTGATCACCACCGGCCAGGTCCACGTGGCCGGCGAGGTGACGACGAAGGCGTACGCGCCGATCGCCCAGCTCGTCCGGGACAAGATCCTGGAGATCGGCTACGACAGCTCGGCCAAGGGCTTCGACGGCGCCTCCTGCGGCGTGTCGGTGTCCATCGGCGCGCAGTCGCCCGACATCGCGCAGGGCGTCGACACCGCTCACGAGCACCGTGTCGAGGGCGACGTCGAGGACGAGCTGGACCGGCAGGGCGCCGGCGACCAGGGCCTGATGTTCGGCTACGCCTCGGACGAGACCCCCGAGCTCATGCCGCTGCCGATCACCCTCGCCCACCGGCTCTCCGCCCGGCTGACGCAGGTCCGCAAGGACGGCACCGTCCCCTACCTGCGCCCGGACGGCAAGACCCAGGTCACCATCGAGTACGACGGCGACAAGGCCGTCCGCCTCGACACCGTGGTCGTCTCCACCCAGCACGCCGCCGACATCGACCTCGACTCGCTGCTGGCCCCGGACATCCGCGAGTTCGTCGTGGAGCCGGTGCTCGCGGATCTGGACCTCGACACCTCGGACTACCGCCTGCTGGTCAACCCGACCGGCCGCTTCGAGATCGGCGGCCCGATGGGCGACGCCGGGCTGACCGGCCGCAAGATCATCATCGACACGTACGGCGGCATGGCCCGCCACGGCGGCGGCGCCTTCTCGGGCATGGACCCGTCCAA
>NZ_JBFBDY010000209.1:0-9377 GCF_040683475.1 Kitasatospora sp. NPDC093558
CCCCCGTCATCACCCTCGACGCCCGCCGCCGCGACAGCGCCAAGAGCGCCCTCATCACCCTCGTCGAACACGCCCTCCTCGCCCGCCTGCGCTGATCCACACGCCTGTGGCCCACGGATCGAACCTCCGTGGGCCACAGGCGGGTTGAGGGCTCGTCACTCGGTGGGCTCGACGCCCGCCCGGATCAGGCCGTAGGTGTACGCGTCCTCCAGGGCCAGCCAGGAGGCGGCGATCACGTTGTCGGCGACGCCGACGGTGGACCAGGTCGACGTGCCGTCGCTGGACTCGATCAGCACCCGGGTCTTGGAGCCGGTGCCGTGCTGGCCCTCCAGGATGCGGACCTTGTAGTCGACCAGCTCCAGCTTGGCCAGCTGCGGGTAGATGCCCTCCAGCGCCGTGCGCAGGGCCTTGTCCAGCGCGTCCACCGGGCCGTTGCCCTCACCGGTGGCGATCCGGCGCACGCCCTTGGCCCAGAGCTTGACCGTCGCCTCGTTGCCTGTGAAACCGTTGGGCCCCTGCTCGCTGATGGTCCGCCAGGACTCCAGCGTGTAGAAGCGCTCCCGGCTGCCGCGCACCTCGTCGCGCAGCAGCAGCTCGAACGAGGCGTCCGCGGACTCGTACGTGTAGCCGAGGTTCTCCTGCTCCTTGACCCTGGCGACCACCCGGCCGGCCAGGTCGCGGTCGGTGGAGAGGTCGTAGCCGAGCTCCTTGCCCTTCAGCTCGACCGAGGCCCGGCCGGCCATGTCGGAGACCAGCATCCGCATGGTGTTGCCGACCTGCTCGGGGTCGATGTGCTGGTACAGGTCCGGGTCCACCTTGATCGCGGAGGCGTGCAGCCCGGCCTTGTGCGCGAAGGCGGAGTAGCCGACGTACGGCTGGTGGGTGGAGGGGGCCAGATTCACCAGTTCGGCGATGGCGTGCGAGATCCGGGTCATCTCGGCGAGCCGGCCCGCGGGCAGCACCCGGCGGTCGTACTTGATCTCCAGCGCGCCGACCACCGGGAACAGGTTGGCGTTGCCGACCCGCTCGCCGTAGCCGTTCGCGGTGCACTGCACGTGGGTGGCGCCGGCGTCCACCGCGGCCAGGGTGTTGGCCACGGCGCAGCCGGTGTCGTCCTGGGCGTGGATGCCGAGCCGGGCGCCGGTCTCCCGGAGGACGTCCGCGACGATGTCGCGCACGCCGGCCGGCAGCATCCCGCCGTTGGTGTCGCACAGCACGACCACGTCGGCCCCGGCGCGGTGCGCGGTGCGGACGACGTCGAGCGCGTAGTCGCGGTTGGCCTTGTACCCGTCGAAGAAGTGCTCGCAGTCGATGAACACCCGGCGGTCGGCGGCCCGCAGGTACTCGACGCTGTCCCGGATCATCTCCAGGTTCTCGTCCAGGGTGGTGCGCAGGGCCAGCTCGACGTGCCGGTCGTGCGCCTTCGCGACGAGGGTGACGACGGGGGCGCCGGAGGTGACGAGCGCGGCCAGCTGCGGGTCGTCGGCGGCCCGGCCGCCCGCGCGGCGGGTGGCGCCGAAGGCCACCAACCGAGCGTTCTCGAGCTTGAGTTCGGCGGCGGCGCGGGCGAAGAACTCGGTGTCGCGCGGGTTGGCCCCGGGCCAGCCGCCCTCGATGAACCCCACCCCGAAGTCGTCCAGGTGCCGGGCAATGGCCAGCTTGTCGGCCACCGTGAGGTTGATGCCCTCCCGCTGCGCGCCGTCGCGCAGGGTGGTGTCGAACACGTGGAAGCTGTCGTCGGTACGGCTGACCTCGGTCATGACCCCTGGTTCTCCGTTCGGGGAGGTTTTGTACTGCTCTGCCGGTTTGTCGTTCCGGCTCCACTGTCCAGCATCCCGCGCGCGGCCCCGGTGTCCCCGAGCCCTTCGTGGGGGCTCTCGGCCGGTCCGGGAAAAACAAAAAACCCCTCGCGGGTGCGAGAGGTCTGCGCGCGGGTCTGGACGCTGGTGGTCGCTCCGCATCGGGTCCTGCGGAAGCGGTCACTGCGGACCGGCGCGCCTGCTGCTAATAATCAGCGAAAGCGAGGACACGCCGGCAGTCTGGCACACCCTCCGCGATCCGGCCCGCCCGTCTCGCGATGCGAAACGGTGCGGGCCGGAGGCGCTACGGGCGGTCCGACTATCAGACGATCTTGTGCATCCAGCCGTGGGCGTCGGCCGCCTGGCCGCCCTGGATGGCGAGCAGCGCCTTGCGCAGCTCCATGGTGATCGGGCCCGGCTCGCCGGTGCCGACCGTCCAGTCGCCGCCGTTGGACTTGACCGAGCCGACCGGGGTGATGGCGGCGGCGGTACCGCAGGCGAAGACCTCGGTGAGGGTGCCGTCGGCGTTGCCCTGCTTCCACTCGTCCGTGGAGATCTTCCGCTCCTCGACGGCGTAGCCGAGGTCGGCGGCCAGGGTCAGCAGCGAGTCACGGGTGATGCCGGGCAGCAGGGCGCCGGACAGCTCCGGGGTGACGACCTTCGCGTCCTTGCCCTCGCCGAAGACGAAGTACAGGTTCATGCCGCCCATCTCCTCGACCCAGCGGTGCTCGACGGCGTCGAGCCAGACCACCTGGTCGCAGCCCTTCCCGGCGGCCTCGGCGAAGGCCATCAGCGAGGCGGCGTAGTTGCCGGCGCACTTGGCGGCGCCGGTGCCGCCGGGCGCGGCCCGGACGTAGTCCTCGCAGAGCCAGACCGAGACCGGCTTGACGCCGCCGGGGAAGTAGGCGCCCGCCGGCGAGGCGATGACCACGAAGATGTAGGAGTTGGACGGGCGGACGCCCAGACCCACCTCGGTGGCGAACATGAACGGCCGCAGGTACAGGCTCTGCTCCGGCTGGTTCGGCACCCAGGCCTGGTCCTGCTGGACGAGCAGCTCGACGGCCTCGACGAAGGTCTCGACGGGCAGCTCCGGCATGGCCAGGCGGCGGGCCGAGGCCTGGAAGCGGGCGGCGTTGGCCTCCGGGCGGAAGGTGGAGATGGAGCCGTCGGCCTGGCGGAAGGCCTTCAGGCCCTCGAAGATCGCCTGGCCGTAGTGCAGCGTCATGTTCGCCGGGTCGATCTCCAGCGGCGCGTACGGCGTCAGCTGGGCGTCGTGCCAGCCCCGGCCCTCGGTCCAGCGGACGGTGACCATGTGGTCGGTGAAGACGCGACCGAAGCCGGGGTTGGTCAGCCGGGCCTCGCGCTCCGCGTCGGACAGCGGGCTGGCGGAGGGCTTGAGGTCGAACAAGATGGGCGCCTGGGTGGGCGTACTCATGGCTGTGTGTCCTTCACCGTGGGGTTGGTTCGGGCCGCCACCACCGGATGAACGTTGCGGCGACGAACATCCGCACGAACGCACAACGGCACGGCCCACTGTCGATACTCGCATCCAGAGGGCCGTGCCGAACAGTTGCGTGCTTCTTGGGAAGCTGCAAGCTGCGGTTATGCGGTCCGGCCCATCAGCCGGAATCCGCTTTTGGATCCGGCCCCGTCAGCCGGAACCCGTCTATTGGATCCGGCCCGCTAGCCGGAACCCGTCTATTGGATCCGGCCCGCTAGCCGGATACTCGGGCGGCGAGCGCGTCGCCGACCTGCGAGGTGCTGCGGGCGCCGGAGCGCTCGGCCAGGTCCGCGGCGACCGCGGCCTCGACCTTGGCGGCCTCGGCGGCCAGGCCCAGGTGCTCCAGCAGCATGGCGACCGACAGCACGGTGGCGGTCGGGTCGGCCTTGCCCTGGCCCGCGATGTCCGGCGCGGAGCCGTGCACCGGCTCGAACATGGACGGGAACTCGCCGCCCGGGTTGATGTTGCCGCTCGCGGCCAGGCCGATCCCGCCGGTCACGGCGGCGGCCAGGTCGGTCAGGATGTCGCCGAACAGGTTGTCGGTGACGATGACGTCGAAGCGCTCCGGCTGGGTGACGAAGAAGATGGTCGCCGCGTCGACGTGCAGGTAGTCGGTGGTGACCTCGGGGAACTCGCGGCCGACCTCGGCGAAGATCCGCGTCCACAGGTGGCCGGCGTGCACCAGCACGTTGTTCTTGTGGACCAGGGTCAGCTTCTTGCGCGGCCGCGCCTGCGCCCGCCGGTAGGCGTCGCGCACGACCCGCTCGATGCCGAACGCGGTGTTCAGGCTGACCTCGGTGGCCACCTCGTGCTCGGTGCCGGTGCGCAGCGAGCCGCCGTTGCCGACGTACGGGCCCTCGGTGCCCTCGCGGACGACCACGAAGTCGATCTCGGGCTGCCCCGCCAGCGGCGACGCGACCCCCGGGAAGAGCCGGCCGGGCCGCAGGTTGATGTGGTGGTCGAAGGCGAACCGCAGCTTCAGCAGCAGCCCGCGCTCCAGCACGCCCGACGGCACGCTCGGGTCCCCGATGGCGCCGAGCAGGATCGCGTCGTGGCCCTTCAGCTCGGCCAGCACGGAGTCCGGCAGCGTCTCCCCGGTCCGGTGGTAGCGCCGGGCGCCGAGGTCGTACTCGGTGGTCTCCAGCTTCACCTCGGCGGGAAGCGCGGCCCGGAGGACCTTGAGCCCTTCGGCCACGACTTCCTGGCCGATGCCGTCACCGGGAACAACTGCGAGACGAATCGTGCGAGACATGCTCGGACCCTACTCCGGTGTCCCAGGGGCTGACACCTCGTGTCCACGATCCGGACGCGTCAGGGTGGGGTCGAGAGGAAAGGGCTGCCGCACCAGCTTGGCAGAGCTGGTCCCGAAGCCGCTTCCAAGCCACTCGTTCGAGGGAGCGCGTACGCCCAGGAATGCGCTGGGGGCGTACGTAGGGTGGCGAAGGTCGGGATTCCTCGAAGGACGGGGCGCAGCGTGCGGGCTGGGTGGCGGCGGGAGGTGGGGGCCTGTGGGGGTGCGGCGGGGCTCGCGATGGGTGCGTACGCGCTGGCGGCGGGGGTCCGCGGGGCGTGGCCGCCCGGGGCGGACGACCTCGCTGTGCCGTTCCACGCCCACCTTTGGGACCTCCTGCACGGGCGGGCCTCCGGGGACCTCCTGTTCAACTGGAACAGCGGCTACGGGGTGCCGTTCCTCGCCGACTTCTTCGCCTACCTGATGAACCCGCTCTCCTGGCCCGCCGCGCTCCTCCCCCGCGACCAGGGCCATCTCGCGGTCTTCCTCGTCACCCTCGGGAGCATCGGCCTCGGCACCGCCCTGATGACGCATGTCCTCGGCCGCCTGCACGCGGGCCCGCGCCGGCTGCGCGCGCTCACCGCCGTCGGGTACGGGCTCTGCGCCTGGGTGCTGGGCTTCGGCGGGTCGGCGCCGAACTGGCTGTGGGGCCTGGTCTCGCTGCCGCTGCTGTGCCTGGCCGGCGACTGGTGCCTGCACGAGCGCCGCTGGGTGGTCGGCTCGCTGTGCGTCGCGCTGGCCTGGGCCGGCAACCTGTACACCGCCGCGATGGCCACGATCGCCGCCGGACTCGTCCTCGCCGTACGGCTGTTCGCCACCCCGAGGCCGTTCCGCCACCGCGTCCGGACCACCGGCCGGGCCGTCACGATGGCCGTCACCGGGATCCTGCTCGCCTCCCCCGTCCTGTTCGTCGCCGTAAGGGCCGCCCGGACCGCCCAGCCGGAGTCCCCGGTGGTGCCGCTCGGCCCGGACGGCCTCGGCGGGCACCTCGCGCAGCTGCTGCCCGGCACGCACGGCGGCGCCCCGGTGCCGGACGTCGCCATCGGCCTGTTCGGGCTGCTGCTGGTGTGCGGGCTGCCGTTCAACCGGCGGGTGCGGGTGCGCGAACGGGCGGTGTGGTGCGGTGCGCTGGCGCTGGTGGTGCTGAGCTTCGTCTGGACGCCGACGGTGCTGGTCTGGCACGGCCTGGCGATCCCGGCCGGCGGGCCGTACCGGGTGGCGTTCGCGCTGAGCGGGCTGCTGGTGCCGGCCGCCTGGGTGTCGCTGGCGCACCGGCCCGATCCGCCCGCCCTGCTCGGCGGGGCCGCCGTGGTCGCGGTGATCGCCGGGCTCGCGGCGGGCCGGCACTCCGTCCGGGCGTCCACCTGGGTGCTGCTGACGGTCGGCGGGGCGGTGCTGCTCGCCGCGCTGTGGGCGTTGGAGCGGTGGCACGCCGACCGGCGGGCCGGTGCCGCCCTCACCTGGGTGCTGGGCGGCGCGGTGCTCGGCAACGCCGTCTGGTCCGGGTACGCGGCGCTGGCCCCGGGGCCGGAAGGGACGGCCTCCGGCAGCGCCGTGCGGGCCGCCCACGCGGCCGTGCGCCAGGCCTCGGACTGGCCGGCCGGCCGCAGCGACCCGGGCCCGCACGCCTTCACCCCCAACGACCCGCTGCTCCTCGACGGCCAGGGCGGCGCCTACTCCAGCGGCTACCTGCCGACCGTCGCCGCGCTGCTCCTGCACGACCTCGGCGCGGGCTGGACGGCCGGCGGGCGGAGCACCGGCAGCGTCACCGACCCGGTCGGGCAGGCGCTGTTCGCGGTCCGCGCCCACCTGGACGACGGGCCGCCGCCGGACGGCTTCGCCCCCGGCCGGGCCGCCGCCCCGCCGCTGGTCACCGTGCTGCCGCCGGGCCACCGGGTGGACACCACCTCGGTGTGGTCCCGGCGGGAGTCGCTGCTCGGCGGCCCGGTGTACGACGCCCCGGTGCCCGTCCCCGCGGGCGGCCCGGCGCCGACCCTGCACGGCAGCAGCGGGTGGTCGCTGCCGGGCGGCGGCGCGGCGACGGAGTTCACGGCGGCGTGCACGCCCGGCGGGACGGCGTACTTCCACGGCGTCTGGTACCGGGGCACGGTCAGCGGCCTCGGCACCACCTACCGCAGCGACGGCGACCAGCCGACCACCGCCGTCCCGGTGCACCTGCTGGGCCCGGTCCCGGCCGACGGGCTGGTGCGGGTGGCGCTGCGGTCCGACGGGGTGAGCCAGCTCCCGGCCCGTCCGATCGGCTGCCTGCGGCCCGGCGCGCTGGAGGCGGCCGTGGCCCGGCTGACGGCGACCGGCGCGACCCGGGTCACGGCCGGCGGCCACACGCTCGCCGCCACCCTCCCGGCCGGTTCGACGGGCACGGCCCTGCTGTCCGTCCCCGCCACCGAGGGCTGGACCTGCGCGGCCGGCGACGGCCGGTCCGCGGCGCCGACGCCGGTCCTGGGCATGATCGGCGTCCCGCTGGGCGCGGGCGCGGACCGCGTCGCGTGCTCCTTCCGGCCGCCAGGCCTCACCGAGGGCCTGGTCGTCACGTCCGCGACCACGGCGGCCCTGGCCCTGGTCGCCGTCTTCACCCACTTCTCCCGCCGCCGCCCGCCGCACACCCCGCGCCGCGTCCGCCGCAGGGAGGCCCGTACAGGCTGACGGCACACAAAAAGGGGCGGCCCGTCGACACCGGCGGGCCGCCCCTCGTCTCACCCGGGCGTCAGGGCAGCGTGACCACCTCCGCCCGCCGGGCGCCCGGGTTGAAGTGGTGGAGCAGCAGCACCGCGGACTTGTCGCCCGCCGCCCGGCGGACGTCGAGGACGGTGCCGGGCAGCGCCGGGGCCGCGATGGCCGCCGGCCCGGCCACACCGGCCCGGACCGTGACGGCCGGGTGCAGCACGTCGACGGCGACGGTCGGCCGCACGCCCCGCAGGCCGATCGACGCGAAGGCGTCGGCCGGGTCCGGCTTGCCCTGGACGGCCGGGCCGGTCCACACGCCGTACCGCACCACGCCGTGGCCCTCCTTGATCCCCGGCAGGGCGCTCACCCGCACCGGCAGGACCAGCACCTCGCTGTCCAGCAGGGCGGTGTCGACGTCGCCCCAGCGGGCGTTGAGCGGCTGGACGTCCAGCTCGGCGCCGGTGCGGGCGTCGAGCGCGCGGGCGACCAGCACGTCGCTGCCGCGCTGCCGGTCGGCCTTCACGATCACGTCGGTGACGCCGTCGCCATCCGTGTCCAGCGAGACCCGCACCCCGTAGAGGCCGACGGGCGTCGCGGCCGGCGCCCAGAGCCGGGCGCCGAGGTAGAGCATCCCGGAGTCGGCGGCGGCGCCGACCGAGCGCAGGTTCGCCGCCCGGTCGCCGGGGAGTTCGACGCACACCACCTCCGGCGGCGGCGCGTCCCCGCCCGTCTTCACGGGCACGATGCCCGAGCCGGGCCGCGGTCCGGCGCCGCCACTGGGCGGGCAGTCGGCCCAGCGGGCGGCCTCCCCGCCGAGGGCGAAGGCGCTGACCAGGCCGGGCCGGTCCCCGGGGGCGCTGCTGCCGCCGAGCATCAGCAGGGTGCCGTCCCGGGCGGTGCGCACCGGGGCGGAGGCGGAGAGCCCGGTGGCGGGCCGCGGGGCCGCGAACACCGGCACCCGCAGCTCGGGCAGCGACGGGTCGGTGACGGGCCTGAGCAGGACCCGCCCGGACAGCTCGCCCCGGTACGAGCGGGCCTTGCCGCCCTGGACGGTGTCGAGGGTCGGGTCGGGCGCACGCCCCAGCTCCCCGGGGACGGTGAGCGTCACCCGGACGTGCGCGGTGCCGCCCGCCGGGACGTCGACCTGTTCCGGCGTCACCTCGTAGCGGGCGCCGGGCAGCTCGGTGGCCGCCGCGTACCGGGTGCGGTAACTCAGCGGCGCCGCCGAGTGGTTGCGCACCTCGATCTCGCGCCGCAGCGCCGTCGGGCCGCCGACCTCGACCGGCCCGAAGGAGACGCCGACGGCGCCCTCGACCGCGCCCTCCCCGGCGGCGTAGGCGACGGCCGGGGTGCGGACGGCCCGGTCCACCGCCGTCCGTCCGGCGCCGGTGCGTTCGGGGCCGTAGACCGGGCTGCCGCGGTCCGCGGCGAGGCGGGTGTCGACGGAGGTGTTCATGAGCGCCGCCTTGATCTCCTCGACCGGCCAGTCCGGGTGGGCGGCGCGGACGAGGGCGGCGAGCCCGGCCACGTGCGGGGTGGCCATCGAGGTGCCGTCCTCGCGCTGGCCGCCGCTGCCGCTGCCGGCCAGCGCGGACCAGATGCTCTCGCCGGGGGCGGCGAGGTCGGGCTTGACGACACCGGGCAGGCCGATGCCGCGCGAGCTGAAGTCGGTGAGGGTGTCGGCCCGTTCGGGCTGGAGCTGGGAGACCGAGCCGTGCAGCGGGTTGCCGGGGGCGGCCAGCCGGACCTCGGCCCCGCCGGCCGCGGCGGCCTGCCGGAGCCGCTCGCCGTCGGCGCGGGCGAGCAAAGCGACGGGGATGCGGTCGTTGCCGGCGATCTCCGGCAGGTGGTCGCCGTCGGCGGCGTAGAGCGCGCCGATCGCGCCCGCGTCGGCGGCGTGGTCGGCGCGCGGGCCGGAGTTGCAGGCCCGCTCGGACTCGCGGGTGGCCCAGGCCAGCACGGCGACCTTGCCCGCGAGCCGCTGCCGGTCGGCCGCGCTGAACGCGGTGCAGCCGTCCGCCTGGTCGGCGGGCAGCACGAGCCGGCCGTGCACGTCGGCGGTGGACCAGCCCTGGTAGCGCTCGCTCCAGTGGGCGGGGAC
>NZ_JBFBDY010000209.1:9387-10403 GCF_040683475.1 Kitasatospora sp. NPDC093558
GGGACGGCCCCGGCGAGGGCGGCCGGGGCGAGCACGGTGATGCCGTCGGTGTCGGCGTGCCCGTGCACGGAGGCGGCCACCGCGATGGCCCGGGCGGCGGTGCCGGGGCTGCCACCGATGCCGTAGACGTCGCCCTCGTTGCCGGCCGCGGCGACCACGACGGTGCCGAGCGCGGCGAGGTGGTCGACGGCCACGGCGTCCGCGTCGTCGGGGCTGCCGAAACGGCTGCCGAGCGACAGGTTGACGATGTCGAGGCGGTCGCCGAGGTCGCCGTCGCCGTTGGGGTCGGCGGCCAGGTCGAGGGCCTGGGCGAGGCGGTCGGTGGAGCCCTCGCAGCCGAACACCCGGATCGCGTACAGCTGCGCGCCCGGGGCCGCGCCCGGGCCGACCTTGAAGCCGGCCGGGTCGAGGCCGGCCCGGTAGGGGCCGGTGTAGGTGTGGCCGTCGGCGGTGACGCCGAAGCCCGCCGCGGTGCCGGCGACGTGGGTGCCGTGGCCGTTGCGGTCGCAGTCGATCGGGTTGTCGCTGGGGTGCGGCACCGGCTGGTGGTGCGGGGAGGAGGGGTCCGGGTCGTAGTCGTCGCCGACCAGGTCCTTGCCGCCGATCACCTTGGCGGTGGGGAACAGCCCGGCCGGGGCGGGCTTGCCGCGCTCGACCGAGCGGTAGGCGGCCTCGGTGCCCGGGCCGCCGAAGTCCGCGTGGGTGTAGTCGATGCCGCTGTCGATGACGCCGATCCGCACGCCTTTCCCGGTGTTGCCCTCCACGCCCTCCCACACCTGCGGGGCGCCGGTCAGCGGGACGGAGTACGCGTTGTCGCGCTGCTTGCGGACGATCGGGTGGACGGCCCGGACGCCGGGCAGCGCCCGGAGCGCGGGCAGCCGGTCGGCGGGCGCGGTGACGGCGAGGCCGGTGAGCAGGGTGTCCGCAACGGCGGCAGCGAGTACGCGCTCAACGGCCAGACCTGCCGGCTGCTCGACATCCAGGAACTGCTCTCCGACTCCGGCATCGGCCGCGAG
>NZ_JBFBDY010000210.1:0-10376 GCF_040683475.1 Kitasatospora sp. NPDC093558
GTGTGCCCGTGGCCCCCCCCGTTCTCCCCCGCCGCGGCGTTTCGGGCCCCGGGCGCGCGGCCCCGGTGTCCTCGGCCCTGGTGCCCTCGGCGTCAGATCTGGACGCCGAAGTCCTGGGCGATGCCGGCCAGGCCGGAGGCGTAGCCCTGGCCGACGGCGCGGAACTTCCACTCGCCGTTGTTGCGGTAGAGCTCGCCGAAGATCATCGCGGTCTCGGTCGCGGCGTCCTCGGAGAGGTCGTAGCGGGCGAGCTCGGCGCCGCCGGCGGCGTTCACCACGCGGATGTGGGCGTTGCGGACCTGGCCGAAGTTCTGGCCGCGTGCGACGCCGTCGTAGATGGTGACGGGGAAGGTGATGCGGGCGGCCTCGGCGGGCAGGGCGGCCAGGTTGACGTTGATCGACTCGTCGTCGCCCGCGCCCTCGCCGGTGCGGTTGTCGCCGGTGTGCACGACGGAGTTGTCCGGCGTGCTGGTGTTGTTGAAGAACACGAAATGGGCGTTGGACAGCACCTTGCCGTCCGCGTTCAGGACGATGGCGCTGGCGTCGAGGTCGAATTCGGCGCCGGTCGTGGTGCGGACGTCCCAGCCCAGGCCGACGGAGACCGCGGACAGGCCCGGGGCCTCCTTGGTCAGCGAGACGTTTCCGCCCTTGGAGAGGCTCACTGGCATGGTGGTTGCTGTCCCTTCGTTCGCTTTTCCCGGGACAACGCGATCCTCCGGCGAATTGGTTCCACCGGCGGCTGTTAATTTCCAGCGTGTGTCAACTCCGGGCAAAGCATGCGCAATGCTGGGGTCAGATGCGGCGGAACTTGCCCTGGAGCGACCAGATGTTGGGGTTGTCGGCCAGGTCGGGGTGCATGTCGAACAGGTCGGCGAGGGTGTCCTGGAGGAAGTCCCGCGCCTCGCGCCGCAGTTCGCCGTGGCGCACCACCGCGGGCGGCTCGTCGGGCAGCCAGGTGGCGGTGACCTCGACCCAGTTGAAGCGGCGGGCGAAGCGCAGCAGCTCGGTGTTCTGGGTGAAGTCGAGGTCGGCGGTCTGGACGCGGGCGGCCCGGCCGCCCGCCGGGTCGCGGTCGAGCTCCTCGGCGATGTCGCACAGCGCCCACGCGAAGTCGAGCACCGGGACCCAGCCCCAGGCGGTGGAGAGCTCCGCGCCCTCGGCGTCCAGGTAGACGTCGCCGCAGAAGAGGTCGTACCGCAGGGCGTGCACGGAGGCGGTGCGGTAGTCGGTCTGCGGGGGGTCGGGGAAGCGGTTGGAGAGGGAGTAGCCGAGCTCGATCACACCGCCATTGTCGGGGCTCGGGGCCCGTGCCGGATAACCGGGTGACCGGGCGGGCCGGGCGCGGGATGATGGGCGCATGCCCGAGCCCATCCGCGTACGGGGATCGGTGGTCGTCCCCGACGCCGAGCTCGTCTGGCGCTTCTCCCGTTCCTCCGGCCCCGGTGGCCAGCACGTCAACACCTCCGACAGCAAGGTCGAGCTGCGCTACGACGTGGCCGCCTCGAAGGCGCTGCCCGAGGTGTGGCGCGAGCGCGCCCTGGAGCGGCTGGCGGGCCGACTGGTCGACGGCCGGGTGCTGGTGGTCCAGGCCTCGGAGTTCCGCTCGCAGTGGCGCAACCGGGAGGCGGCCGCGGCGCGGCTGTCCGCGGTGCTGACCGAGGCCTGCGCGCCGCCGCCGAAGTCCCGCCGGGCGACGAGGCCGAGCCGCGGGATGGTCGAGCGGCGGCTGTTCAACAAGCGGCACCGCTCCGAACTCAAGGAGGGGCGGCGCTCGCCGCGCTCCGAGTAGCCGCGCTGTAGCCGCGTTCCTCGCTGCCGCCGTCGGGCCGTCCGGTGCGGCGGCTCAGCCGAGCGTGCGGTAGCCGCCGCGGAAGTAGAGCAGGGGCCGGCCGCCGGGGTTCGGGACGACGGCCTCCAGGACGCGGCCCAGCAGCAGGGTGTGGTCACCCGCGGGTATCCGCTGCTCGGTGCGGCACTCGACGGTGGCCAGCGCGCCCTCGATCAGCGGGGCGCCGGTGGCCGGGCCGCGGTGGTGCGGGGTCTCCGAGAACAGCAGCCGGTCGCTGAGCCGGCCCTTCATGGCGAAGCGCGAGCCGGTCGTCTTCTGGTCCTCGGTGAGCACCGAGACCGCCCAGGTGTCCACGCGCGCGAGCACCTCGTCCATCCGGGAGTCCTCGCGGACCGAGATCAGCACCAGCGGCGGCTCCAGCGACACGGACAGGAAGGACGTGGCGGTCATGCCGATGTCCTCGCCGTCCTCGGGGTCGTGGACGGTCACCAGGCTCACGCCGGCGGCGAGCTGGGAGAGTGCGGCCCGGAACTCGTCGGGCGTGGCGTTGGCGGCAGCTTCGGGCTGCGGGGACGGGTACACGTACCGCACGGTAGCTGGCGTCCGGGCGTCGCGACATCGGGCCGTGGTCGTAGGACCAGGGGCGCAGGGGTGACGGCCGGCGCCGGTGGCGGGACTCACCCCCAAGGGTGAAGCAGGCGGCCTGCCGGGCGACAGGCGGCTTCAGTGCGCGGTCAATGCGGTCGACCACGAGAAATGTTCCGATAGCGCTTTCTGTCCCGCTATGGGACGGATGAGCTGATTAAGGGCGCATTAGTGTCGTGTGATTTAAGTCACAAGTGGTGGCCTATTGCTGACCGAGCGTGCCGAACGCTGTGCTCCCTGTGATTCAGTTCTTCTGGCAATCGGACGATAACCAATCAAGAACTATCCGAAGCAGCCGGGGAGCCCCCGCATGGAAGCCGAGTCGGAGCCGTACGTCCGTCTCGCGACCCTCCGCACCTTGCACCGGGTCGTGGCGGACCTCAACGCTGCCCGCAGCCTGGCGGGCACGCTGCAGGCCGTCGTCGAGGGCGCGGTGCACGGGCTCGGATTCGACGCCGCGGCGGTCAGCCTGGTGCGGCCCGACGGCGACCTCGTGGTGGCGGCCGTCTGGGAGCTGGAGGAGAGCGCCATGGGCGGCCCCTCCGTGCTGCTCGGCCAGGTCGGCTCCCGCGAGTCCTGGGACCGGCTGCTCGGCGTCAGCGACCACTGGGGCACCCTGCGCTTCCTGCCGTACGACCGCGGCTGGGCCGTCGCCAGCGACATCCCCCGCTGGATCGGGGACGGCGCGATGCCCGTCTACGCCAACGACTGGCACCCCGCCGACGGGCTGCTCGCCCCCATGTACAGCGCCGGCGGCGACCTCCTCGGCGTCCTGTCCGTGGACCGCCCGCGCAGCGGCAAGCGGCCGGGGGCCTGGACCCGCGAGGCGCTGGAGATGTTCTCGCTCCAGGCCTCCATCGCGATCGGCAACGCCCGCCTGCGGGCCGAGATGCAGCGCGCGCTGGCCCGCCTGGAGAAGGAGCAACAGGCACTTCGGGCCAGCGAGGAGAGCTTCCGTCAGGCCTTCGAGTACGCACCCAGCGGAATGGCCATCACCGAACTGCACGGCGCCGGGCGCGGCCAGCTGACCAGGGTCAACGACGCGCTCTGCCGCCTGCTCGGCCGTCCGCGCGCGGTCCTGCGCCAGCAGAGCTTCGTCGACCTCGTGCACCCCGAGGACCGCGCCCTGCTGGAGCGCACCAGCGCGGAGAGCGGCCGGGCCGAACTGCGGCTCTCCCGGCGGGACGGCGGCTACCAGTGGGTCTGCCTGCGCAACTCGGTCGTGGCGGACGCCGCCGAGGGCCCCAGCTTCCTGCTCACCCACGTCGAGGACATCGAGGACCGCAAGCGCCACGAGCTCCAGCTCGCCCACCGGGCCAGCCACGACGCCCTCACCGGCCTGCCCAACGGCGCCGAGCTGAAGGCCCGGCTGGCCCGTCGGCTCTGTTCCGAGCCGCAGACCGTCGGCGCCGTCGTCGGCCCCGCGGAGGCCGCCTTCCCGCAGCCGTACGGCGGCTACCAGGCCGACTCGTACAGCGCGCACGCCGCGTACGACGGGCTGGAGGGGGCCGAGCCGTACGCCGCGGCGGTGCACACCTACGGCGCGCCGGACGGGGGGCTGCCGGTCGGGTACGGCGCCGCCGGGTTCGGGGGCGCGGGGTTCGCGCCGAGCGGGTTCGGGCCGGTGTACCCCGAGCACGTGCACGCGGTCGTCCCGGCCGAGTTCGGGCCGGGCGGCGAGCCCTGGTCCGGCTCGTTCCGCGCGGGCGCGGGAGGCGGCGCGATCGTGGACAAGGGGCTCGCGGTGCTCTTCTGCGACCTCGACGGCTTCAAGTCCATCAACGACCGCTTCGGCCACAACGCGGGCGACGCGGTGCTGGTCGAGGTCGCCCGGCGGCTCAGCCAGGCCGTCCGGGACGGCGACACGGTGGCCCGGCTCGGCGGCGACGAGTTCGTCGTGCTGGCCGACGGCATCGGGCGCGAGGAGGCCAAGGACCTCGCCCACCGGCTGCGCAACGCGATCATCCCGCCGATGCGGATCGACGGCCGGGCGATGCGGGTGGGCGTGAGCCTCGGGATCGGCTGGGCCGGCTGCGGGATGAGCACCGAGGAGGTCCTGCACACGGCGGACGAGCGGATGTACGACGAGAAGCGGGCCAGGGGCGGCGCCGTGCGCGGGGCCAGGGGCGAGCGCTCGCACCGCCGGGCGGGCTGAAGCACTGCCGGGCGGGCTGAAGCACTGCCGGGCAGGCTGAACCCGGGGGCGGGCGGCCCAGGCTACCGGCGGGTTGTCAAGCCCTCGTTCCGGGCGGTCCGGTCGGGCAGGTAGGGTTCCCGGGTAACGAGAGCGTCCATGACCTGCGCCGGGGGCCGCCAGCCCGGCGGCGCGAACGATGGGGGAGTTGACCACCGTGACGACCGCCGGCAACAACGGAGCGCCCGAGGGCCCGGAGGGCGGTGCCCCGCAGGAGGACGACCCCTTCGGCTACCTCTACCGCCCGGCCGAAGGCGCCTCCGGGCAGCCGGCCGAGCCGCAGCAGGGCGTGCCGCGCACGCCGTACAGCCGCCCGATGGAGGTCGGCCGCGCCCAGTACGGGCAGCAGCAGCCCTACCCTCCGCGCGCGCAGCAGCAGCAGCCGCAGTACTTCCAGCAGGGCGGGGCGCCGCAGCAGGGCCCCGGCCAGCAGTACCCGCAGCAGTACGGGCACCAGCAGCCCGACTACGGCAACGTGCCCACGCAGCAGACCCGCTACGCCGAGCACTCCCGCCCGCAGCCGGGCGACGACCGCCAGGGCAGCAGCGGCCGGAGCAAGGGCGCGGTGATCGGCGCCGTGGCGGTGGTCGCGGCGATCGCGATCGGCGCGGGGATCGCGCTGTCCACCGGCGACCCGGGCGACGACAAGAAGGCCGTCAAGACCGGCCAGCAGACCGCCACCTCCGCGGCGCCCGGCACGAGCGGCCCCGGCACCCCGTCCGGGACCTCCTCCGCCTCGGCCTCGCCGAGCGCCTCCGCGTCGGGCGGCCCGGTCACGGTGGACGCGGGCCAGCTCCAGGGCCAGAACGCGCCCTCCGGAAACACCGTCAAGGGCGCCAAGTCCGCGGACGGTGGCTACCTGACGCTCCAGCCGGGCGGTTCGGTGAGCTGGACCGGTGAGGTGCCCGCGGCCGGCACCTACAAGCTGACCGTGCACTTCAACAACGCCGCCGGCGACGTGCGCGGTGCGGCGTCGGTCAACGGCAAGGACTGGCCGAGCGGACTGGCGTTCAAGAACTACTCGCCCGGCAAGGACCCGGCGTCCTCGTGGTACTCCACCTGGATACTGCCGCAGCTCCAGGCCGGCTCGAACACCATCACGATGACCGTGCCGTCCGGTGGGCCGATCCTGGTCGACCAGATCACGGTGGAGCCGAGCAGCTGACGGTTCGGCGGAGGTTCGACGTGCCGACGGCCGCCCGTCCCCGGTTTGGGGGAGGGCGGCCGTCGGCGTTCCGTCAGGTGGTGGCGGCGGTGGTGGTGGCGGTCATGCGGGCTTGACGGTGGTGAACCGGTCGCCGCCGACGATCCACTCGCCGCGGCGCATGACGGCGACGAGGTCGTGGGTGGCGGAGTCGAGCACGACGAGGTCGGCGTTCTTGCCGGTTTCCAGGGTGCCGATGGAGTCGGCGAGGCCGAGTAGCCGGGCGGGGGTCGTGGAGAGCGATTCGACGGCCTGGTTGAGCGTCAGGCCGTTGACGGTGACCGAGCGCTTGAACGCGACGTCCAGGGTCAGCGTCGAGCCGGCGATCGAGCCGCCCTCGACCAGCCGGGCCACGCCGTCCTTGACCTCGACCTGGAGCGGGCCGAGCGGGTAGAGGCCGTCGCCCATGCCGGCCGCGCCCATGGCGTCGGTGATCAGGGCGACGCGGTCGGCGCCCGCGGTGCCGTAAGCGAGGTCGAGGACGGACGGGTGCAGGTGCACGCCGTCGTTGATCAGCTCGACGGTGACGCGTTCGTCTTCGAGGAGGGCGACGATCGGGCCCGGGGCGCGGTGGGCGATCGCCGGCATGGCGTTGAACAGGTGGGTCGCGACGCTCGCGCCCGCCTCGACGGCTTCCAGGGTGGTCGCGTAGTCGGAGTCGGTGTGGCCGACGGCCGCGATGACGCCGAGGTCGGCGAGCATCCGGACGGAGTCCAGGCCGCCGGGGAGCTCGGGGGCGAGGGTGACCATCTTCGCGTGGCCGCGGGCCGCGTCGACCAGCTTGCGGACCAGCGCCGGGTCCGGGTCGCGCAGCAGGTCCGGGCGGTGGGCGCCGCAGCGGTTGCGGGAGATGAACGGGCCCTCGAAGTGGATGCCGGCCAGCACGCCGTCCTCGACCAGCTCGGACAGGACGGCCGCCTGGCGGGCGACCTCGTCGATCTCGCCGGTGACGGTCGAGGCGATCGTGGTCGTGGTGCCGTGTTCGAGGTGGGTCCGGGCGGCCCGCAGCGCCTCCTCGGCGACACCGGAGGCGTACGACGCGCCGCCGCCGCCGTGGACGTGCAGGTCGACGAAGCCGGGGACGACGGTGTGGCCGGTCAGGTCGAGGTCACCCGGCTCGGTCCCGCCTCCGCCCAGCCCACTCGTGATGGCGGCGATCCTCGTGCCCTCGACGACGATCCGGTCGCCCTCGACGACCCCGCCGGGCAGGACCAGCCGGGCGCCGGCCAGTGCGGTACGGTCACGCTCCGCGGCAGTCACGCGGTCACCTCCATCTGTCGGGACGGGCGTCCCGGGTTCTCGAATGCGCTGGGTGATGTCAGGCCGCCGCTGTGGTCGGTGAACTGGCCCGGGGCGGTGGTCGGCGTCCGGGGGGCACGGGGGTGCGGAGGCCGGGCCGGCTCGTGCGGTTCCGGTTGCCGAGCATGAGGCCTCGGGGACCGGGTGGGGAGCCCCCTCATGGGCGCGGGGGGTGGGTTTCGGCGAGCAGGTCCCAGGCGAGGAGACCGGCTCCCAGCGACGCCGCGGTGTCCTTCAGCATCGCCGGTACGACCTTCGGGGGCATCTGGAAGGTCAGGCGCTCGGTGATCGCCGCGCGCAGCGGGATGAAGAGCGTGTCGCCGGCCTCGGCCAGCCCGCCGCCGACGATCACCGTGGACGGGTCGAGCAGGCTCTGGGCGAGCACGATGCCGTCCGCCAGGGCGTCGACGGCGCCCCGCCAGACCGCGATCGCGCGCTCGTCCCCGGCGTCCACCGCGGCGGCGCAGGATGCCGCGTCGGCGTCGGGGTCGCCGCTGGCCGCGGCCCAGGCCCGGGAGACGGCGGAGGCCGAGGCCAGTGTCTCCAGACAGCCCCGGGCGCCGCAGCCGCACTGCGGGCCGCCCGGGCGGACCACGACGTGGCCGATCTCGCCGCCGTAGCCGTGGGCCCCGGCCTCGATCCGGCCGTCGATCCCGATGGCCCCGGCGATGCCGGTGCCCAGCGCGATGAACAGGAAGCGGCCGACGCCCCGGCCGGCGCCGATCCGGCCCTCGGCGAGCCCGCCGGAGCGCACGTCGTGGCCGAGGGCGACGGGGATCGGGGCGGCGTCGCCGTCCCGTCCGTGCGCGGTGGCGAGGCGTTCGCCGAGGAGCTTGCGCAGCGGCAGGTCGCGCCAGCCGAGGTTGGCGGAGTAGACCGCGATGCCGTTCTTCTCGTCGATCGTGCCCGGCACGGCCACGCCGGCCGCGAGCGGGGCGACGCCGAAGCGGTCGCGGCCCTCGGCCGCCAGGTCGGCGGCGAAGTCGAGGATGGCGGCGACGACGGCGTCCGTGCCGTGCTCCCGCCCGGTCGGTCGGCGTGCCTCGAACAGCACGGAGCCGTCCTGGGCGAGCAGCGCGGCCTTCATGCCGGTGCCGCCTACATCGAGTGCGATGACGTGCTTCACGGGGGACAGTTTCCCTTGGCCGGGTCGAAGAGGTCTAGTCCAGTTGTCGGATTGGTCTGGTCCATACTGGGTGAGCTTTGTCGCAGATGCGGGTGTTGGTGCCGGTGTCGGTGCGGGTTTCGGTGGGGCTGTTTCGTTGCGCATCGTGCAATGACGTCCGCACTTCGATAACTACTTGCCGGACATGGGGCAGAGGTATGGACCACTGTGGGGTCGGTTTGGCAGTGTTGCGCCTCACCCCTGCCGGATTCACCCCTCCGGTCGCATTTCTCCCCCCGAAGGCGGTACCCGCGTTGAACAGGCGCGCCCACGTTCCCACCCGTGTGCTCGGCACCGCGCTGGCCGCAGCCCTCGTGCTCTCCGCGGTCAGCGCCTGCAGCGGGCAGGGCGACGGGCCCGTCACCATCAGACTGGTCGCCGCGGACTACGGCGAGAACGCCGACACCAGCACCAAGCTGTACTGGGACGAGGTCGTGCGCGGCTTCGAGGCGCAGAACCCCGGCATCAAGGTCGACGTCGACGTCGAGAGCTGGACCGACATCGGCAAGAAGGTCGACGACCTGATCGCGTCCGGCAAGTCGCCCGACCTCCTGCAGACCGGCGGCTTCGCCGACCAGGTCGCCGCGGACCGGCTGTACCCGGCGGCGGACGTGCTCTCTCTGGACACCCAGTCCAAGTTCATGGACTCCTTCGCCCACGCCGGGCAGGTGCTCGGCACGCAGTACGGGATTCCCTTCGTCTCTTCCTCGCGCGTGCTCTTCTACAACAAGACGCTCTTCAAGCAGGCGGGAATCGGCCAGCCGCCGACCACCTGGAGCGAACTGCGCCAGGACGCCGAGAAGATCAAGGCGAAGGTGCCGGGCGTGACCCCGTACGGCCTCCCGCTCGGGCCCGAGGAGGCACCGGCCGAGTCCATGCTCTGGACGCTGAGCGGCGGCGGCCTGCTCTCCGACGACGTCGGCAACTACACGATCGACAGCACCCAGAACCAGGCCACCTTCACCTGGCTGAAGAGCAACCTGGTGAGCACCGGGCTGACCTATCCCGAGCCCGGCAAGATGAACCGCACCCCGGTCTTCCAGGACTTCGCGGCCGGGAAGGTCGCGATGCTCAACGGGCACCCGACGCTCCTGCGGATGGCCACCGCGGGGAACATCGACTTCGGCACCGCGCCGATCCCCCGCAAGGACGGCCTGAACAAGACCGGCAGCCTCGGCGTCGCCGACTGGATGATGGCCTTCAAGGCCAACGGGCACAAGGACCAGATCAGGAAGTTCCTGTCCTTCGTCTTCATGCGGGAGAACCAGCTCAAGTTCGACGAGCGCTACAACCTCCTGCCGGTGACCCAGGACGCCTTCGGCCAGATGTCCTCGGACCCGAAGCACGCCGACCTCAAGCAGTTCGCGGCCGGGCTGACCAACGCCAGCTTCTACCCGTTCGGCGACCCGGCCTGGGCGGACGTGAGCAACCGGATCAAGGCGGGGATCGGCGAGGCCGTCACCGGGGACCCGAAGCAGGTCCTCACCGGGCTGCAGGACGCCGCCGTGAAGGAGACGGCCCGGTTTCGGAAGTGAGGTGAGGCCGGGCCGGGGGAGGGCGCAGAGTGTGTCGTAGGGGCGTCCGAGAATGACACTTCGTCGGTCGTGGGGCGTTCTTGCAGGAGGTGTTCTCGTGGGCGAGCTGAGTGAGCGGGAGCGGGCGGTGCTGGAGCTCGAAGGGCGCCAGTGGCGTACGGCGGGGGCCAAGGAGCGGGCGATCCGGGAGGAGCTGGGGATCTCCAGTACCCGGTACTACCAGGTGCTGAACGCTTTGCTGGACCGGGCGGAGGCGTTGGCGCAGGCTCCGGTGCTGGTGAATCGGTTGCGGCGGGTGAGGGATGTGCGGCGGGCGGCTCGGTGAGGGGTCCGCTGCGCGGGGCTTGGGTGCGTGGGGGGCTTTCGGGTGGGTGGGTGACGCCGGGGGTGGCTCCGGGGGTGGCCGCTCCGGGGGCTGGATGATTTTCCGACTGCCGACTCTGTGGGTGGGGGGTTCTCGCCGTTGGCAGTCTGAAAATCACCCGTCACGCCCCTCTCCGCGGCCACCCCCTCCGCCACCCCCTCCCGCAGCGCGACCCTCTCGC
>NZ_JBFBDY010000211.1:0-10364 GCF_040683475.1 Kitasatospora sp. NPDC093558
GAAGTGGAAGGGCGAGGCCAGGCCGAACCAGTCGGCGCCGCCCACGGAGGAGAAGTCCGTCAGGCCCATCGGGATGGCGACCAGGGTGCCGACGACGCTTTCGAGCAGCAGGCCGGGCTCGTCCAGCTCCGGGCCGCACAGCCGGGCGAAGGCGGTGACCGGGGAGAGGGTGTCGGCGAGCAGTTCGAGGTACAGCGGGACGTACGCGTGCTCGGCCGCGAGGGCGCGCGCCTCGTCGGGGCCGGGGACGACGCCCGCGTCGACAGCGGCCCGCACCGGGTGCGCCAGGGGGGCGATGGGGGCGGTCATGCGGCCGCTCCCGCCAGCGCGAGCGGCTCCACGGTGCGGTCGACGAGCGCCTCGGCCCGGTCCAGGGCCTCGCGGCAGGCGGCCTCGTCCGGCCCCACGGCGACCAGCGCGGCGAGCCGGGGGATGGCCTGACGGGGCGGCAGCAACAGCCGGTCGCCGGGCTCGGCGAGGACGGCGGTGTGCACGATGCCGGGCACGGCCGCCGCGGCGGTGAGGTCGAGCGGACGGGCCAGGCCGTCGGTGTCGGCATAGACGAACCGGACCTCGGCGGTCGCGCCGCGGGTGGGGGTGAGGTCGGGGAGGCGGCCGAAGGACAGCTCGGCGGCGGCCACGACGAGGTCGATGCCGGTGGCGAAGGCGCTGATGAAGGGGATGAGGTCGCCGCCGAGGCGGGCGTTGAGCTCGATGAGGCGCGGGCCGCGCGAGGTGAGGCGGACCTCGGCGTGGGTGACGCCGGTGGTGACGCCGAGCACCCGGTGGGCGCCGGTGACCAGCTCCCGGACCTCCGCCGCCCACGACTCCTCCACGGAGGCCGCGACGAGGTGGCCGACCTCCTCGAAGTACGGCGCGAACCCGAGCCGCTTGCGGGCGGTGTGGACGACGTGGACGGCACCGTCGTGGACGACGCTGTCGACGCTGATCTCCTCCCCGTCGAGGTACTCCTCGACGAGGATGCCGTGCCCGGTGGGCAGGGTGGCGTACGCGGCTCCGGCGGCGAGCGCGAAGGCCGCCCGCACCTCGCCCTCGTCGTCGGCGCGGGCGACGCCGATGCTGCCGGCCAGGGCGCGGGGCTTGAGGACGACGGGGTAGCCGAACTCGGCGGCGGCCGCGACGGCGTCGTCCGCGGTGGTGACGAGCCGGTGGCGGACGGCGGCGAGGCCGGCCCGGGACATCAGCGTGCGGGTGGCGTACTTGTCGCGGCAGTTGCGGGCCGCCGCGGCGGACAGCTGCGGCAGGCCCAGGGTGGCGGCGGCCTCGGCGGTGGCCTCGACGGCGGTCTCGTCCCAGGTCAGGACGCCGACCGGAGCGGCGCCCGGGCCCGCGAGCCGGCGGACGGCGTCCGCGATGGCGAGCGGGTCGGACAGGTCCGCGACGACGTAGGAGTCGAGGTACGGGCGCTGCCAGGTCGGTTCGGCGGCGAGCACGGCGGACAGGGTGTAGCGCGTGTGCAGGGACTGGTACGAGTACTCGCGGTAGGGGCGGCCACCGCTGCCGACCACGACGAGGCGCTCGGCGGGAGCGGCTACGGACGGTGTGGACATGGCTGCTTCCTCTCAGACCTGGGCCGGGACGGGGGCGGCGACCAGCTGCGCCAGCTCGCCGAGCACGCCGGCCAGGGCGTCGACGGCGTCGGCCGGGGCGTCGAAGCCGGCGGGGCCGACCAACTCCCCGATGTGGGGGACCGAGAGGCTCTGCTCGGCGGCGCGGAAGCCGATGCGGGTGAGGATCGGGCGGAGCATCTCGACGGCGGGGACGCCGCCGGAGGGGCCGGCGGAGTAGCTGAGCAGGGCGACGGGCTTGTCCTGCCACTCGTGGTAGAGGAAGTCGATCGCGTTCTTCAGGGGCGCGCCGAAGGCGCCGTTGTACATCGGCATCACGAAGACGTAGGCGTCGCCGCGGGAGACGGTGGCGCTCCAGTCCTTGGTGTGCTGGTGCACGTAGGCACCTTCCGACGGGTGCCCGGGCTCGTCGAGGAAGGGCAGCGCGACCTCGGCGAGGTCGACGACCTCGACGTCGAAGCCGCCGTGGCGGCGGGCCTCCTCCGCGGCCCAGGCGGCGACGGCGGGGCCGACGCGGCCGGGGCGGGTGCTGGCGACGATGAACTGCAGACGGGACATGGCGGGTTCTTCCTTCTGGACGGTCCGGTGTCACCGCGGATCGTCCGGGGCGCGGGGCCCCTGCAGTGCTCAGTAGGTAATCAGCGGGCCGGGCGTCGCGCAACCGGCACGGCCCGCCGCCGAGGATGTTTGCCCGATTCCGTCCCGCTTTGCTCCCCGGGGTCGGCCTGACGCGTTTGCGCCAGCCGCAAAGGCGCTGCCCCGGAGCCGGTGCTCGGGGGTGGCCGGCGGTGCCAAAGTGAGAGCACGTCACCGCGGATCCCCCGCCTGCCGCTCCTGCGGCTCGCACACCCCGTACGACACACGCCGTACGACACACACGCCGTACGACACACACCTCGTGCGACGCACACAGCGTGCAGGCCGCACTCCCCGTACGAAGCACACCTCGTACAACGCACACCCCCGTACGACACACACCCCGTACGACGCACCCCCCGTGACACACCCAGTGGCACACCCCCTGACACACCCCGCGACACACCCCGCGACACACCCCGTGCACCTCGCACGACCCCACACCCCACGGCGCTGCCGGATCCGGCACGCCCTGACCCGGCACGCCCTGCTCCGGCAGAACTGGAGAGCGCCCATGGACAGTTCAGTCACCTCCCGCTACCTCGCGGCATCCGCCGCCCCGGACAGCGACCTGCGCAACCCGACCGCGCACGCCGAGCTCCCCGCCGTCTTCGGGAAGTCCTACGGGCATGTGCTGCTGCCCCGCCCGCTGTTCGTCTCCGAGCCGGAGATCGGCGCGTTCGCCGACGACCTGGCGGCGATCTTCCGGGTCCTCGTCTCGCTGCCGGACCGCTGCTTCGGCGGCGACGTGTACCGCTACGGCGCCGCCATCGGGCTGCCCGACGAACTGATCGAGGTCATGGCCGAGGGCGCGACCGGCGACCCGGTCCTCTACGCCCGTGCCGACGCCTTCCACGACGGCACCCGCTTCCGCCTGCTGGAGCTCAACATCGGCAGCGAGCTCGGCGGTGTGGACACCGCCCAGCTCAACCGCGCCCTCCTCGGCGTCCCGGCCTTCCGCGCCTTCGCCGAGGCCAACGGCCTGGGCCACACCGACACCATGGTGCACCTGGTGGCGGCTTTGCGCGGGGCGGCCGGCGGCGTCCCGGACGCCGACCCGGTGCACCCGGTGGTGGCCCTGATCGAGGGCCCGGGCGCGCTGGGCGAGCACGACGGCGTGTTCCTCTCCATCCAGGAGGACATGCGCAACCACGGCATCGAGCTCCTGCTCGGCGAGATCCAGGAGTTGACGGAGGGTGCGGACGGCAAGCTCGCCCTGCACGACCGGCCCGTCGACGTCGTCCTGCGCTACTTCGCCGCCGGCCAGATCGCCGGCGACCCGGTCGCCCGCGCCGCCCTGACCCGGCTCAACCGCGCCCACGCGGCGGGCCGCACCGCCCTGTTCTCCCCGCTCGAAGGGGCCCTGTTCACCAGCAAGGCCGCGCTCGGCCTGCTGCACCGGCCCGAGGTCCGCGCCGCGCTGACCGCGACCGAACAGGAGCTGGTCGACCGGATCCTGCCGCGCACCTGGGTGCTGAGCGGCGAGAGCACCGAAGGCACCGAGAGCTACCGCCAGGCCCTCGCCCACGCCCGCGCCCACCGCACCTCGCTCGTCCTCAAGCCCGGCATCGGCTACAGCGCCGACGGCGTGGTGATCGGCCGTGACGTCACCGAGGAGCAGTGGCAGGAGGCCCTGGAGCGGGCCGCCGTCCGGGACTACGTCGCCCAGGAGCTGGTGACGCCGGCCCTGGAGCCGGTCGTCGACCCCGCCGGCGGACGCACCGACGGCTGGGTCGCGAACTGGGGGATCTTCGTCACTCCGCAGGGCTTCGGCGGCGCGTTCTGCCGCGCCCTGCGGCCGGAGGACGGAGCAGTGATCACGTACGCCAACCCCGGGACCCGTGGCACCTGCGTGTTCACCCACCCGGCCACCGTCTCCGAGGAGTCCCGGATATGACCGACCACCAGCCGAGCAACAGCCGGATGTCCGACCGTCCGCACGTCATCGTCGTGAACCGCTGGCGCGAGCGCTACGCCGAGTTCACCCGGTACGTCGACCACACCGCGAACCGCATCAGCTACGTGTCGACGGAGGTCGGCACCGGCTCGGTGCCCGCCGAGGCCCACGAGGTCGTGCTGGTCCCCGCCACCGACGACCTGGTGCGGGTCGGTGCCGCGGTACGCGGCCTCGCCGCCCGGCACGGCGCGCCCGCCGCGATCGTCGCCCTCAAGGAGGACGACCTGCTGGTCGGGGCCGCGCTGCGGGAGGAGTGGGGCGTACCCGGGCCCCGGCAGGCGTCGCAGATCGTCTTCCGCGACAAGTACCTGATGTGCCGGGCCGTCGCGGACGCGGGCCTGGACGTGCCGGCCTTCACCGCCGCCACCGACGCGCGGACCGTGCTCGAGTTCGGCGCGAGCGCCGGCTGGCCCGTCATCGTCAAGCCGCGCACCGGCAGTTCGAGCGCGGGCGTGGTCCGGGTGGACGGCCCCGAGCAGGTCGCGGAGCTGGACCTGGACACCGAGCCGATGCTGGTGCAGGCCTTCGTGGACGCCCCGGTCTCCCACGTGGACGGGGTCTTCGACGGGGAGCGCCTGCTGGCCTGGCGGGCCTCTCGCTACCTCAACACCTGCCTGGGCTTCCGCGGCGGCAGCTTCCTCGGCTCCGTCGAGATCGACGACCCGGAGGTCAACGCGGCCGTCGAACGGGCCGCCACCGCCTTCCTCGGGGCGCTCTCCCCCGGCCGCGCCACCGTGTTCCACCTGGAAGTGTTCATCGACCGCGACGAGGACGGCGGCGTCGTGTGCCGCTTCCTGGAGTGCGGTGCCCGGGTCGGCGGCGCCGAGATCGCCTTCCTCTGGCGCGAGGTGCACGGCTACGACCTGATGCACGCCGCCTGGCAGCTCCAGGTCGGCCACCCGCTGCCGCCGGTGCCGGACGCCGCCGCCGCGCCGCACGCCGGCGCCGAGGTGGCCGGCTGGATGCTCGTGCCCGCCCCGGCCGAACGGCCGTGCCGGATCACCGAGTCCACCTCGATGACCGGCCGCGCCGACGGCCCGTACGCCGAGGCCGTGCTGCGGCCGGGCGAGGTCCTGCCCGACGCGGACGCCTACTACGAGCACGTCGGCGGACGCTTCCGCTTCCGGGCGGCCACCTCCGCCGCGGCCGAGGCCGCCGTCACCGCCACCGCCAGGGACTTCCGGGTGCGCGCCGAGCCGCTCGCCCTGTCCACCACGAACGCCTGACTGGAGCACCGTGTCCAAGGACTACTCGGTTCCCGTACTCGACGGAGAAGGGGACAACGACTACACGCGCTACATGCGCACCGACACCCTGCTGTCGCTGCAGCGCAAGCCGGAGGACGTGATCCACCGGGACGAGCTGCTCTTCCAGGTCGTCCACCAGTCGACCGAACTCTGGCTCAAGCTGGCCTGCCACGAGGTCGAGGAGGCCGCCCGGCAGATCGACGCCGGCCGGCTGGACACGGCGGCCCGGCTGCTCGCCCGCGCCTCGCTCAGCGCGCGGCTGACCGCCGACCAGCTGGAGATGATGCGCCACCTGGCCCCCTGGGACTTCCAGATCATCCGCACCGTCCTCGGCCACGGCTCGGGCTTCGAGTCGCCGGGCTGGAAGGCGGCCCGGCAGGTCAGCCAGGAGCTCGACAAGTCGTTCCGCCGGCTGGTCGAGGCGCGCGGCACCGACCTCGTCGAGGTCTACCGCGACGGCCACGACACCCCGGAGTACCGGCTGGCCGAGGCGATGATCGACTGGGACGAGCGGATCTCGCTGTGGCGCACCCAGCACTACAAGATGGCCACCCGGGTCATCGGGCACTCCGTCGTCGGCACCAAGGGCGCGCCGGTCGAGTTCCTGGCCAAGCTGATCGGCCACAAGTTCTTCCCGCAACTGTGGGAGCTGCGCACGGAGTTGACGCTGAGCGGCCCGCTGGGTGACGCCGAGGCGGCGCCCGAGTTCGCCGAGGAGGCCACGGCGTCGGCCTGCCCGATGAGCGGCGCCGGGGCATGAGCGGGACGGACCGCGCCGCGGCCCCCGTCACGGCGGCCGGGTTCCGCCGGGCGTTCCCGATGCTGGAGCGCACCATCCACCTGGCCAGCTGCAGCCTCGGTGCCCGCTCCGACGCCGTCGACGCGGCACTGGAGCGGATGCGGGAGGCCATGGCGGCCCACGGGGCCCCGTGGCACCGGTTCGAGCAGGAGGTCGCGGAGTCCCGGCAGCGGTTCGCCGCCATGATCGGCGCCGACCCGGAGCAGATCGCGATCGTGCCGAACGCCTCCGTCGGCGCCTACCAGGTGGCCTCCACGCTCGCCTTCGGCGCCCGGACCGACATCGTCACGACCGTCGAGGAGTTCCCCTCGATCGCCCACGTGTGGCTCGCCCAACGGCCGCGCGGGGCCCGGGTGGTGTTCACCGGCGACCGCGGGAGCGGGCGGGTCCTGGCCGCCGACTACACGTCGGCCCTGGGCTCCGGCACCGCGCTGGTGTCCGTCCCGATGTCGACGTACCAGTACGCCGAGCGGCCGCCGGTCGCGGAGATCGTCCGGGCCGGGCGCGAGGCCGGCGCGCCGACCTTCGTCGACGCCTACCAGGCGGTGGGCGTGATGCCGGTGGACGTCACCGAGATCGGCTGCGACTACCTGGTCTGCGGCACGATGAAGTACCTCCTCGGACTGCCGGGCCTGGCCTTCCTCTACGCCCGCGACGGCCTGGCCGGCGACCAGGAGCCGCAGCTGACCGGCTGGTTCGGCCGGGTCGAGCCGATGGCCTTCGACCCGCAGCTGCTCGACTTCCCGGCCGGCGCCCGGCGGTTCGAGACCGGTACGCCGGCGATCCCCGCGATGTACGCCGCCAACGCCGCGCTGGAGCTGTTCCGCGGCACCGACCCCTCCGACGTACGACGGCACATCGGCTCCCTGATCGAGCTCGCCGCCACCACCCTCACGGGCCAGGGCGAGCGGGTGCGCACCGCAGCCGACCCGGAGCTCCAGGGCGCCCACCTGAGCCTGTACGACGCCGATCCGGGCGTCCTCACCGGCTGGCTGGCCGGCCGGGGCATCGCGGTCAGTCCCCGCGGACCCGTCGTGCGCCTGTCCTTCCACTACTACAACTCCACGGACGACGTGGCAGCCCTGTGCCAGGCCCTGCGCGACTTCCGCGCGCAGACCCGACCGCACCCTTCCGTCCCCCTCCCGAAGGTGAGCACCACAGCGTGAAAGAGCTGACCGACTGGCTGGCCGAGCCCGTACCCGGCCGGTTCCCCTACTCCGCGGTGACCGACGAGTACCACCGCGTCGGCAAGCACTTCGTCTCCGAGGCCACGCTCAAGTCCCTGGCCCTGGCCCGGGAGCGGCTCGCCGACCAGGCCCCCGCCGCCACCGGGAGCACCGGCACCGAGACCGCCGGCACCGGGACCACCGGCACCGGGACCACGGACGCCGCCGCCGAACGCCTGCTGCTCGACCGGTTCCTGGACACCGCGCTCGACAAGTGGGACGGCCGCTACGACTACCCCAGCTACACCTCGCTCGCCGTGCTCGGCCTCCCCACGGCCGACGACGGCCCGGCCGCCACCGAGGCCGCCCGGGTCACCCGCGACCGGCTGACCGTCCAGCTCCTCGCCGACCTGCTGCGCTTCGAGCTCGACGCCGCCGCCGGACGCACCGAGTGGCTGCCGGAGATGCGGCCCGACGCCCGCCTGGTGGAGAAGCGCTGCCGGCTCGCCGTACGGGTGGCCGCGCCCGCGCTGGCCCGGCTCGGCCACGGCGGACGGCTCACCGCCGCCGACCCGGCCGGCCAGGCCGCCCAGCTCTGGGAGTTCGCCGACCGCGAGCTGCTGGACCCGTACGAGCGCCAGGTGCTGAAGCTCAGCATCATGCCGGTGTACGTGTCACACGACGAGCACATGTTCATCCGGGTGCTGCAGACCTTCGAGACCACCTTCGCGCTGCTGGCCCTGAGCATCCGCACGGCGATAGGCCACCTCGACGCGGCCCGCGCCGAGGACGCGGCCGGCCACCTGGCCGTCGCCGAGACCGTCCTCGCCGAGTCGGCCCCGCTGTTCTCGCTGCTGGCCACCATGCAGGTCGAGTCCTTCCGCACCTTCCGCGAGTTCACCGACGGCGCGAGCGCCATCCAGTCCCGCAACTACAAGCTGGTCGAGTCGCTGTGCCGGGTCCCCGACCAGGACCGGCTGGACTCCCCCGCCTACCGCTCCACCCCCGAGGTCCGCGAGCGGATCCTGGCCGGCCAGCCCACCCTCGACGAGGCCTGCGCCGCCGCCGGCGCGGACCCCCGCTTCACCGCCGCCGACCGCGAGCTGCTGTCCGCCGCGATGCTCGGCTTCGCCGGCGCCCTGCGCCGCTGGCGCCAGACCCACTACCGGATCGCCGTCCGGATGCTCGGCACCCGCTCCGGCACCGGCGCCACCGAGGGCACCCCGTACCTCAGCTCGGTCCGCTCGATCCCGGTCTTCCGCAGCGTCACCGAGGCCCCGGACCCCGCCGCCGACGTCGACGGCCCCACCGGCTCCGACGTCCCCACCCGCCCCGCCCACTCCACCGGCTCCGCCGCCCACCCAGAGAGCGACAAGGCAGCATGAACAGCGACCTGATCCCCGTAGGCATCGTCGGCGCCGGCCCCGTCGGCCTGGCCCTCGCCGCCCGCCTGGCCTCCTTCGGCATCCCGAGCGTCCTCTTCGAGCGCGACCCCGAGCTGCGCAAGCAGGGCTCCAAGGCCTGCCTCATCCAGGGCGACGTCCTGGAGGTCCTCGACAAGTTCGGCTGCGCCGAGACCATCGGCGCCGAGGGCATCACCTGGACCACGGCGCGCACCTACGTGCGCGGCAAGGAGATCCGCGCCGCCGAGTACACCCGCCGGATCGGCTACGGCCCGTTCGTCAACATCTCCCAGTTCCGCATCGAGCAGCTCCTGCTGGCGAAGGTCGAGTCGGACGCGCTCAGCGAGGTCCGCTGGGCCCACGAGATCACCGGGGTCGAGCAGGACGGCGACAGCGTGACCGTCACCGCCGCCACCCCGGACGGCCCGCGCGCCTACCGCTGCCGCTACGTGGTCGCCTGCGACGGCGTGCGCAGCCCGATGCGGGGGCTCACCGGCGTCGAGTGGACCGGCTACAGCCACAAGGACCGCTTCCTGATCACCGACCTCAAGGTGAAGCTGCCGCTCGCCAAGGAGCGCCACTTCCACTACGACCCGCCGTTCAACCCGGGCCGCCAGCTGGTCATGCACCCGCAGCCGAACGACATCTGGCGCATCGACTGGCAGCTCGCCCCCGGGACGGACATCGACGCCGAGCGCGCCGACGGCCGCTTCGACCAGCGCGTGCGCGCCGTCATCGGCGACGTCGACTTCGAGATCGACTGGGTCTCCACCTACCGCTTCCACCAGCGCGTCGTGGACAAGTTCCGCCTCGGCCGGATCTTCTTCGCCGGCGACTCCGCCCACTCCCTGCCGCCCTACGGCTCGCGCGGCATGAACAGCGGCATCCAGGACGCCGACAACCTCGCCTGGAAGCTCGCCCTGGTCATGCAGGGCAAGGCCGGGGACGCCCTCCTCGACACCTACCACGACGAGCGCTACGCGGCGGCCAAGGAGAACCTCGCCGTCACCGAGGCCACCATCAAGTTCATGGTGCCGCCGAACCTGGTGCGCCGGATCGCCCGCAAGGTGCTGCTGACCCTCTCCCAGCCCTTCCAGGGCGCCCGCGACAAGGTCAACAGCGGCAAGATGGCCGAACCGCACACCTACGTCGACTCCCCGGTGGTCGAGTCCGCCGGACGCCACCCGCTGCTCGGCTCGTTCGCCCCCGACGCGCGGATCTCCGCGCCGGGCGCCACCCGCGTCCGCGAGCTGTACGGCGCCGGGTTCACCGGCCTCTACTTCGCCCCGGACCGCGACACCGCCCGCGCCTTCGCCGAGCGCGCGCTCGCCGACACCCACGGCCTCGACACCCGCCTGGTCGTCGTCCTGCGCGAGGGCGAACTCGCCGTCCCGACCGCCGGTCCCGCCACCGACATGCCCGAGGGCGTCACCGTGCTGCGCGACCGCGACAACGTGCTGCGCGAGGCCTACCGCGCCGACGAGGGCACCTGCCTGATCGTCCGGCCCGACGGCCACCTCGCCGCGCTCGCCGACGCCGGCCGGCCCGCGACGTTCGGCGCCGCGCT
>NZ_JBFBDY010000212.1:0-10320 GCF_040683475.1 Kitasatospora sp. NPDC093558
GACGAAGGCCTTGGGCAGGGAGAGGGCGACGGACGCCGGACCGGGGGGCCCCCCCCCCCCGGCGGGGGGGGCCCCCCGCCTTGTGTGGGGGGGCCGCCCCCCTCCGCTTTACAGGTCGTGCAGCAGGCTCAGCCGGTGCCGCCGTGCTTGCCGCCGTTGCCGTTCCCGCCGATGAAGCCCGGCGGGAAGGTGAAGCCGCCGCCGATCATCCCGCCGGCGTTGGTGCCGCCGCCGGGGTTGCCGCCGTTCCCGCCACCGGGGTTGGCCGGGGGCGGCGGGTTGGCGCCGGGCTGGGCGTTCGGGTCGCCGGCCGGCGGGCTCGCGGGCGGGGTCGCGTTCGGGTCCGGCTTGGGCTGCGGGTCCGGGATGTTGATGGTCTGGATGGGCTCCAGGGGCGTGCCCTTGAGCGCCTGGTTCATCGCCATCTGCCAGATCGGGCCGGGGCCGTCGGCGCCGAACACCTCGGTGAAGTGCTTGCCGCCGATGGTGATGTCCTTCATCTTCACGCCGCCGGCCGGGCCGCCGAGCCAGACCGAGGTGGCGAGCGACGGGGTGTAGCCGCTGAACCAGGCGGCCTTCTTCTCGTCGGTGGTACCGGTCTTGCCGGCGATCTTGCGGCCGTCGTCGAGGCCGAGCGCGGCGGCCGTACCCTTCTCGGTCACGTTGAGCAGGACGGTGTTGAGCGCGTCCGCGGTGTTCTCGGAGAAGGCCTGGCTGCACTGCGACTGCGGGACCTTGATGTCCTTGCCGTCGACCGTGCTGATCTTGTTGATCGCGATCGGGGTGCAGTACTTGCCGCGGGCGGCGAAGGTCGCGTACACGTTCGCCATGGTCAGCGGGCTGAGCTCGAGCGAGCCCAGGACCATCGAGGGGACCTCCTGGAAGGGGTCGCCCTTGGCGGACTGGGTGATGCCCAGCTTGTTGGCCATCTGCTTGATCGCGCAGAGGCCGGTCTGCTGCTCCATCTCGACGAAGTAGGTGTTCACCGAGAGGGCCATGGCCTGCTTGAGCTCGTACGGGCCGACCTCGCCCGCCGACTCGTTCTTCACGGTGGCCTTGCCCTGGCCGGGCGTGGGGACGTTCTTCCAGGTGCCCGAGCAGGTGGACATGTTCGGGTACTCGATCTTGTTCTCGGACGGGAACGCCTGGGTGGGCGACATGCCCGACTCCAGGGCCGCCGCGGCGAGGATCGGCTTGAACGTCGAACCGGTCTGGAACCCGTTGCCGCCGCCCATCACGGCGTCGACGTTCAGGTTCACCACGGTCTGGTTCTTGTTCGGGTCCAGGCCGTACGGGCGGGTCTGGGCCATGGCCAGGATCTTGCCGCTGCCCGGCTCCATCATGGTCGCGGCGGCCGACACCGGGTCGGTCACGTTGACCTTCTTGGTCACCGCGTTCTGCGCCGCGGCCTGCTTGTCCGGGTCCAGCGTGGTGTAGATGTTCAGGCCGCCGGTGTCCCACAGCTTCTTGCGGTCGGCGACGGACTTGCCGAACGTCGGGTCCTGCTTGATCACGTGGCGCACGTAGTCGCAGAAGAAGCCCATGCCGGCCTGGGCGGTGATGCAGCCGTTCTGCGGGTCCTTGTACTTCAGGCCCAGCGGGGCGGCTTTCGCCTCCTTGGCCTGGTCCGCGGTGATGTGCTTGTTCTCGAGCATCTTGTCGATGACGACGTTGCGGCGCTTGACCGTGTTGTCGGGGTAGCGCACCGGGTCGTACGACGACGGGTTCTGCACCATGCCGGCGAGGGTGGCGGCCTCGGCGACGGTGAGGTCCTTGTTGCTCTTGCTGAAGTAGCGCTGCGACGCGGCCTCGACCCCGTAGGCCTGGTGGCCGTAGAAGGTGATGTTGAGGTAGTTGGTGAGGATCTGGTCCTTCGTCAGGTCCTCTTCCAGCTTGATCGCGACCTTCAGCTCCTGGATCTTGCGGCCCAGGGTCTTGCGCTGCGCCTCCAGGACGGCGGCCTGGTCGTCGCCGGCCTTCTCGACGTTGACGTTCTTCACGTACTGCTGGGTCAGCGTCGAGGCGCCCTGCGAGGTGGTGCCGCTCTCGGCGTTCTTGCTGATGGCCCGCAGGACGCCCTTGAGGTCGACGGCGCCGTGCTCGTAGAAGCGGGCGTCCTCGATGTCGACCTGCGCGTGCCGCATGAACGGCGACATCTGGTCGGCGGTGAGGACGGTGCGGTCGCGCTCGTAGACCTTGGCGATCAGGCCGCCCTTGGCATCGAAGATCTGCGTCGCCTGGGTGAGCGGCGGCGTCTTGAAATCGTCGGGGATGTTCTCGAAACTCTCCGCCGTGTCCTTGGCGGTCAGCCCGAGCGCGCCGACGGCAGGCAGGGCGAGGCCTGCCAGCAGGACTCCGGAGAGCACGCTGACGCCCAGGAACTTCACTCCGTGTCCCGCGTAGTCGAGCGGTGACCCGCGGCGCTTGCCGCGCGGAGCTCCGGTGTTGCCTGGGGGCTGGGGTGCCTGGGGGCGCTTCGGTGCCATGGGGAGAACCCTACGTCGCCGATTCCCCTCCATAGGGGCAGGTGTTCGCCTAGGCTTGTCACAAGCTTGCGACAGCTTCGGTGCGTCAGCGTGACTCACTCTTGTGAGTGGGAAGACTTGCCCGAATTGCCGCTTTTCTGACGGATTTTGAGGCCGCTGCGGCCTGCTGCACCCGAGTGAACGGTAGCGCTCCGTGATGACGCGCGTGGCCAGAGTTGCCGCCTCGCGCTTGGCAAGGCTTGCGACCTGCGATCACTCCAACGAGTGAGCTGGCCGATACCCATAGTCCAATCGGGTCATTCGAGATTGAGCCCGAAGGGGCTGTTGCAAGCTGTCGTTCTTCCGTAACGTCCTCAACTGGCAACGGTGAATATGCCGTTGCCGCCGTGGGGGAGCCTCGAAACATCGGGAGAGGACGGCGCCGGCATGGGCTGGGTTGACGACTGGAGTGCGCAGGCCGCCTGCCGCACGAGTGATCCGGACGAACTGTTCGTCCAGGGGGCGGCGCAGAACCGCGCCAAGGCGGTGTGCAGCGGTTGCCCCGTCCGCACGGAGTGCCTCGCGGACGCGCTGGACAACCGCGTGGAGTTCGGGGTCTGGGGTGGGATGACGGAACGCGAGCGCCGGGCGCTGCTGCGCCGCCGTCCGACGGTGATCTCCTGGCGCAAGCTGCTGGAGACGGCCCGGACGGAGTACGAGGAGTCCCTGGCCACCGGGGTGATACTGACGGACTACGCCCAGGCGGGCTGACCCGGCACGCGATCACTCGCGCCGGGCCGCCCCACCGGCCCGGGCCCACACCGGGTGCGACGCACCCGCACCCGTAGCTCACCCAGCACCTGCGCCGCATCCAGCACCCGCACCCGCAGAGCACCCGCACCCGCAGAGTGCTCCGCGCCCCTCACGCCCCGCCGCTCAGCCTGTCCCCGATGGCCCGCAGACCGTCCAGGTCGTGCACGTCGCCCGGCAGCGCGGGGACCTCCACGATCGGCACGTCCGGGTAGACCGACACGAAGCGGTCCCTGGTCCGACGCTCCCTCGCCATGATCTGCATCCGTTCGGCGTGCAGCCGCAGCAGCCCGGCCGCGAGCAGTTCCGCCTCCGGCGACGCGTGCTCCGAGCCGTTCTCCTCCAGTGCCTCGGCCGCCGCTAGCGCCCGTTCCGCCGTGAGCTGCGGGGCCCCCGAGCCGTGCACCCGGTTGAGCACCAGTCCGGCCAGCGGCATCCGGTCCGCGGCCAGCCGGTCGACAAAGTAGGCCGCCTCGCGCAGCGCGTCCCGCTCCGGCGCGGCGACCACCAGGAACGCCGTGCCCGGCGCCTTGAGCAACTGGTACGTGCGGTCGGCCCGCTCGCGGAAGCCGCCGAACATCGAGTCCATCGCGCTGACGAAGGTCTGTACGTCGGTGAGCAGTTGGGCGCCGAAGATCTTGCCCAGGGTGCCGGTGAGCAGGCCCATGCCGACGTTGAGGAACTTCATCGCGCTGCGCCCGCCGACCTTGGCCGGGGCGGTCAGGATCCGGATCACCCGGCCGTCGAGGAAGGAGCCGAGCCGGTTGGGCGCGTCCAGGAAGTCGAGCGCCGAGCGGGAGGGCGGGGTGTCGACGACGATCAGGTCCCACTCCTCGGCCGCGCGCAGCTGGCCGAGCTTCTCCATGGCCATGTACTCCTGCGTGCCCGCGAAGCCGGCCGACAGGGACTGGTAGAACGGGTTCTCCATGATCGCCTTGGCCCGTTCGGGTTCGGCGTGGGCGAGCACGACCTCGTCGAAGGTCCGCTTCATGTCGAGCATCATGGCCTGGAGTTCGCCGTCGCCGCCGACCCCCTTGACCACGCGGGGCGTGTTGTCGAGCTCGGTCAGGCCCATGGACTGGGCGAGCCGGCGGGCCGGGTCGATGGTCAGGACGACGACCTTGCGCCCGCGTTCGGCGGCGCGCAGTCCGATCGCCGCGGCGGTGGTGGTCTTGCCGACCCCGCCGGAGCCGCAGCAGACGATGATCCTGGTCTTCGGGTCGTCGATCAGGGCGTCCACCGCGAGCCGGCTGCCCGTGCCGCGCACACCGTTCGTCGTCGTGCTCACGCCGCCCCCTGCCGCTTGAGTTCGCCCGCCAGCCGGTACAGCCCGCCGAGGTCCACGCCCTCGCCCAGCAGCGGGAGTTCGTAGGCGGGGAGCTTCAGGTGCTGGAGGTCGGCGCGCTGCGCGCGCTCCAGCTCGACGCGCTCGGCGTGCTCCCTGGCCTGTTCCAGGAGCGGGTCGAGCAGCGGGTCCACCGCGGCCCGGACGGTGTCCGGTTTGCGCGAGCGCCCGCCGAGCCCCGCCTCGCCGAGGGCCAGGGCGACCTCCTCGCGGTGGTCCCCGTCCACCGCGGCGACCGCGGCCGCGTCCAGCAGCGGCGGCCGGACCATGTTGATCATCACGCCGCCGATCGGGAGACCGGCCTCGCGCAGCTCGGCGAAGCCGTCGACCGTCTCCTGCACCGGCATCTCCTCCAGCAGGGTGACCAGGTGCACCGCGGTCTCCGGCGACTTCAGCACCCGCATCACGGCCTGCGCCTGGGTATGTATCGGCCCGATCCTGGCCAGGCCGGCCACCTCGGAGTTGACGTTCAGAAAGCGGGTGATGCGGCCGGTCGGCGGGGCGTCCATGACGATCGCGTCGTAGCTGCGGCGGCCGTCCGGGCCCTTGCGGCGGGAGGCCTCGCAGGCCTTGCCGGTGAGCAGGACGTCCCGGACGCCGGGGGCGATGGTGGTCGCGAAGTCGACGAAGCCGACCTTCTGCAGCGCCTTGCCGGCCCGGCCGAGCTTGTAGAACATCTCCAGGTACTCGAGCAGCGCCAGCTCGGTGTCGATGGCCAGCGCGTAGACCTCGCCATTGCCGGTCGAGCCACCGGGGCCACCCGAGCCACCCGACCCGCCGGGGCCACCCGTCCCGCCGGGGCCACCCGTCCCGCCGGGGCCACCCGAGCCGCCGGACTCCTCCGCCGCGCCCGAACCGCCCGTTGCGGCCGGCAGACCCAGCTGCCGCCGGGAGACCGAGGCGATCCGGCGCTCCTCGTACGGCAGCGCGGCGATCCCGAACAGCTCGGCGATGCCCTGCCGGCCCTCCACCTCGACCAGCAGCACCCGGCCGCCCTCCGCCGCGAGGGCCAGCGCCAGCGCGGCGGCCAGGGTGGTCTTCCCGGTTCCGCCCTTGCCGCTGACCACGTGCAGCCGGACGCCCTCCCAGTCGGGGTCGCGCCGGGCCGCCTGGCCGGGGGTGCGTGCCACGCTCCGTCTCCGTCCGTCTCCGAGGGCCGGGGACCGCTCCGTCGGCCGGCCCGCTCTCCGGTTGCCCTCTCGCGAGAGTAACCAGGGAGCGCGCCGGATGCCCGGAGCACCGGGGGGACCGGGCCTGAATCATGCCCCCTTTGTGGGCCACCTCACACGCCGGTCCGCCGGCGGGGCCGATCGCCGGGGCGGCTCGTCTAGAGTCTGGCCATGACCAAGTGGGAATACATGACGGCGCCGCTGCTGGTGCACGCCACCAAGCAGATCCTGGACAACTTCGGCGAGGACGGCTGGGAGCTGGTCCAGGTCGTGCAGGGTCCCAACCCGGAGACCCTGGTGGCCTACTTCAAGCGGGAGAAGAACGCATGAGCAAGGTCGAGTCCAAGCTCGCCGAGCTGGGTCTGAGCCTGCCGCCGGTGGCCGCGCCGGTCGCCGCCTACGTGCCGGCCCTGCGCGCGGGCGAGTTCGTCTTCACCTCCGGCCAGCTGCCGGTCGTCGAGGGCAAGCTGCCGGTCACCGGCAAGGTCGGCGCCGAGGTGTCCCCGGAGGAGGCCAAGGAGCTCGCGCAGACCTGCGCGCTGAACGCCCTGGCCGCCATCAAGTCGGTGATCGGCGACCTCGACCTGATCGAGCGCGTCGTCAAGGTCGTCGGCTTCGTCGCCTCCGCCCCCGACTTCACCGGCCAGCCGGCCGTGATCAACGGCGCCAGCGAGCTGCTCGGCAAGGTGCTCGGCGAGGCCGGTGTGCACGCCCGCAGCGCGGTCGGCGTCGCGGTGCTGCCGCTGGACGCCCCGGTCGAGGTCGAGCTGCAGGTGCGGGTCAAGAGCGCCTGACCGTTCCGGTCGTGATCACGAGGCGGGGTTGGGCCTGTCCAACCCCGCCTTCGTGCGCTTAGCATCCGGGCATGGACCATCGAGCAACGACGCTCCCGATGCCGCCCGGCTGGCCTGCCCGGATCCGGGCGGTCGACTCCGGCGCGGTGACCCCGCCGGCGGCCAGGCCCGCCGCGACGGTGGTGCTGCTGCGCGACGCCGCCGACGGGCCGGAGGCCTACCTGCTGCGCCGGCGCACCTCGATGGCCTTCGCCGCCGGCATGTACGCCTACCCGGGCGGCGGGGTGGACCCGCGGGACGCCGAGGCCGAGCTCGCCTGGGCCGGGCCCGGCCCGGAGGAGTGGGCGCGGCGCCTCGGCGTGGACGCCCGGACGGCACAGGCGGTGGTCTGCGCGGCCGTCCGCGAGACCTTCGAGGAGGCCGGTGTGCTGCTGGCCGGCCCGGACGCGCTGAGCATCGCCGAGCCGCGCGACTGGAGCGCCGAGCGGGCCGCGCTGGAGGCCCACGAGCTGTCCTTCGCCGACTTCCTCCGCGCGCACGGGCTGGTGCTGCGCAGCGACCTGCTGGGCGGCTGGGCCCGCTGGATCACCCCGGAGTTCGAGGAGCGCCGGTACGACACCTGGTTCTTCGTCGCGGCCCTGCCGTCCGGGCAGCGCGCCGCGCTGGAGGTCGGCGAGGCGGACCGGGTGGCCTGGATGGCGCCCGCCGAGGCCGTCCGCGGCTACGACGAGGGCCGGTTCGGCATGCTGCCGCCGACCGTCACGGTGCTGCGCGAGCTGTCGTCGGTGCGGAGCGCCGCCGAGGCGCTGACCGCGGCCGGGCTGCGCACACTGGATCCGGTCCTGGGCCGGGCCGAAGTCCGAGGCGACCGCATGACCGTTCGGTGGCCCGGGTATGACGAGCTGACCATCGACGGGGACTTCCCCGAGAACCCCTGACCCGAGCACCGCCGCAGAACCCGAGCACTACCGCAGAACCCGAGCACTACCGCAGAACCCGCGCACCACCACAGAACCCGCGTACCACCGCAGAGAGAGGACCGACGCCCGATGACCCACAACGACGTGGCTCGCCGGACGGCACCCGAGATGCCCGCCCGCCGCCTGACCCCGCGCACCCCTGCCTGCGACCGGCAGGTCCCGTTCGTCGAGATGGCCCAGCGGGCCCTCGTCAGGGCTCTGCCGCTGCGCGCCCTGCACCGCGACGGCGAGGGCGGCCGGTGAGCGGACTCCTCCCGGGTGACCCCGCCGCCGAGGTCGGCGGCGAGGCCACCCCGCGGGCGCTCTGCGTGCTGGCGCCGAACCCGTCGCCGATGACGCTGGACGGCACCAACACCTGGCTGCTCTCCGAGCCCGGCTCGGACCTCGCGGCGGTGATCGACCCGGGCCCGCTGGACGAGGGCCACCTGCGCCGGGTGATCGACCTCGCGGAACGGCAGGGCAAGCGCGTGGCGCTGACCCTGCTCACCCACGGCCACGCCGACCACTCCGAGGGCGCGGCCCGCTTCGCCGAGCTCACCGGCAGCCGGGTCCTCGCGCTGGACCCGGCGCACCGGCTCGGCTCCGAAGGTCTGGTCAACGGGCAGCGCCTGGACGTGGGCGGCCTGGACCTGCGCGTGGTCGGCACCCCCGGGCACACCTCGGACTCGCTGACCTTCCACCTGCCCGCCGACGGCGCGATCCTCACCGGCGACACCGTCCTCGGCCGCGGCACCACGATGGTCGCCCACCCGGACGGCCGCCTCGGCGACTACCTGGACTCGCTGCGCCGCCTGCACACGATGGCCTCCGAGCACGGCGTGCGGACGGTGCTGCCGGGGCACGGGCCGGTGCTGGCGGACGCCCTGGGCGCCGTCGACTACTACCTCGCCCACCGGGCCACCCGGCTCGCCCAGGTGGAGACGGCGGTCGAGGCGGGCTGCCGGACCGCGGCCGAGGTGGTCGCCCGGGTGTACGCGGACGTGGACCGCGCGCTGTGGCCGGCCGCCGAGCTCTCGGTGCGGGCGCAGCTGGAGTACCTGGAGGAGCACGGGCTGATCCCGGGCCTCGACTGACCTGCGGAAACGCCGAAGGGCCCGTCCTCTGAAGCAGAGGACGGGCCCTTTCGTAACGCCAGTAACGCCAGTAACGCCAGGAGCGCCAGTAGTGCCCGGAGCGCCGGTAACGCAGGTTTCAGCGCGAGCGGCGCGACAGCCGCTCGACGTCCATCAGGACGACGGCGCGGGCCTCCAGCTTCAGCCAGCCGCGGCCGGCGAAGTCGGCGAGCGCCTTGTTGACCGTCTCGCGGGAGGCGCCGACCAGCTGGGCGAGCTCCTCCTGGGTGAGGTCGTGGGCGACGTGGATGCCCTCCTCGGACTGCACGCCGAAGCGGCGGGAGAGGTCGAGCAGGGCCTTGGCGACGCGGCCGGGCACGTCGGAGAAGACCAGGTCGGACATCACGTCGTTGGTCCGGCGCAGGCGGCGGGCGATGGCTCGCAGCAGCGCGATGGACACCTCGGGGCGGGCGTGCAGCCAGGGCTGGAGGTCGCCGTGGCCGAGGCCGAGCAGCTTGACCTCGGTCAGCGCGCTGGCGGTGGCGGTGCGCGGGCCCGGGTCGAACAGCGACAGCTCGCCGATCATCTCGCTGGGGCCGAGGACGGCGAGCATGTTCTCGCGTCCGTCCGGCGAGGCGCGGTGGAGCTTGACCTTGCCTTCGGCGACGACGTACAGCCGGTCGCCCGGGTCGCCCTCGTGGAACAGCGACTCACCACGGGCGAGGGTGACCTCGGTCATGGAAGCGCGCAGCTCGCCGGCCTGTTCGTCGTCGAGTGCCGCGAAGAGTGCGGCGCGCCGCAGAACGTCGTCCACGTGCTTCCTCCTTCTCGGCCGGTCGGCGGGTGGGCCGTCCGGCGCAAGTTCCGTTCAGTGTTCTGCATCACCAAGCATGGCGCATGTCGCTCCGATCATATGAGGAGGGGGTGCACCGAGGTGTGCTTCGCGGGGCCATTCGTACGGATCGGTCAGGTGCCGGGGCGCGCCGGGGGACCGGTCCGGTCGTACGTGCGTCCTGGCTGGTCGAGCAGGGACTCGGCGGTGGCCGTGCGGGCGTAGAGGACGGTGTGCCCGGCCCGGTGGGCGCTGGTCAGGCCGGCGGCGCGCAGGGCGGTGAGGTGCTGGGACACGCCGGCGGCGGACAGGCCGGTGCGGCGGGCCAGCTCGGTGGTGGACGCGGGGGACTCCAGCTCGGCCAGCAGCCGGGCGCGCGACTTGCCGAGGACGGCGGCCAGCGCGTCCGGGCAGGTCGTGGCGCGCGGCTCCCACAGGGTGGCCGCGCCGCGCGCCGGGTAGATCAGCTGCGGCGGGTCGGGCGGGAGCACCCTGGTCAGGACGCGCGGCCAGGCGAAGGCGGACGGCAGGAGCAGCAGTCCGGTGCCGGTGTGGAGCCGGGAGACGAGGCAGTGCCGCCCCTCCAGGCGCAGCGCGGTGCCGTCCCAGCGGACCGTCTCGTGCAGGTCGTCGAGCACGCGGGCGGTGCCGTGCTCGGCGGCCTGCCGGGAACGGTGGAAGACGTCGGCCTCCAGCAGGGCGCGGATCCGGGCCCAGTAGGGGGCGAGCGCGATCTCCCAGTACGCCTCGATCTCGGCGGCGAGCTGCGGGAGCCGGGCGGGCGGGTCGCGGTGGAGCGGCTCCAGCGCGGCGGGCAGGCGGCCGCCGGGGGCCTCGGCGGCGACGATGTCGAGGTCGGCCCGGACCTGGTCG
>NZ_JBFBDY010000213.1:0-10319 GCF_040683475.1 Kitasatospora sp. NPDC093558
GGAAGTCCTGGCACGGCGCCCTCGTCGCCCTCGGCAAGCGCGACGAGGCCGTGCGGGTCCGCCTGCTGGAGCTGATGCCCACCGCGGGCGGCAACGCCGACGCTTCTGCACACGACGCCGCCTGGCTCACCGTGCTCGCCGAGACGGGCGCCGAGGCGCTGCTCACCGGCCCGCGCCCCGTCGCCGCCCAGGGCAGCGACGCCCAGGGTAGCGACGGCCAGGGCAGTGACGGTCAGGGCAGCGAGGGTCAGGGCAGTGACGCTCAGGGCAGCGACGGCCAGGGCGGGGACACCGCGCCCGCCGCCTGGCTCCGCCGCTGGACGGACCACCTCGGCCGCGGCTGGGGCTCCCGGCCCACCTGCGCCGCCACGGTGGCCCTCGCGGGCCGGATGGCCGAGCGGCTGCGCGCCGACGGCACCCCGGTCGACCTGTTCACCGGCATCCGCCGCAGCACCACCCAACTCGACCTGCTGGAGCGGCTGCTGGCCGACGGCGTGCCCGTCGCGGACCCGCCGGCCGGGATCAGCTTCGACCTCACCGGCTGGGCCCGTCACACCGGCTCCACCGGCCCCGACCTCGCCGCCGTCGCGGCCGACCCCCGCTTCCGGGCCGTGCTGCGCGCCGCGACGCCCTCCGCGTGGGAGACGGCCGTGCAGCAGCAGGTGCCCGCCCTGCCGTTGCTGCGCGAGCTGTTCGCCGAGTGGGCCGACGAGCGCGCCGCCGAGGTGACGGCCGCCCCCGGCCTGGCCGGCGCCGCCGACCTCGTGCGCGGGCTCTCCCCGTACCGCACGGTGCTGCGGTCGATCTCCCCCGCCGCCGCCGAGCGGGTCGCGGCGCTCGACGTCGCCGGGCTGCTCGCCCGTGCGCTCGGCGTCGGCATCCTCGACGAACTCGGCTGGCCCGCCCTGGAGGAGGCGCTCGACAAGCTCGCCGACCCGCCGACGTCAGGCAGCGGCAGCGGCACCGGCAATGGAACCGGTAATGGAACCGCCAACGGCAGTGGCACCGACCAGGACGACCACGCGGAGAAGACCCCCGGCGCCCGCACCCTCCAGGGCCTGATCGTCGAGGACGCCTGGCCGTACCTGATCCTCGCCCGACTGGACCGCGCGATCGTCGTCGGCCCGCAGGGCATCGCGCTGGAGCACACCCTGCGCCTGCCCAAGCTGGACCACTGGAACCGCCCCCGGCTGCGCTTCGTCGACGGCGAACTCCTCGTCGTCTGGCAGGAAGCGGGTAAGCAGCGCGCCTACTGGTCCGGCCGCCCGGCCGAGCCCTTCGAACTCGGCGGCGAGACCATCGCCTGGTACTACTACGGCGACCGGCACCCCGAAACCCCGTCCCTCCCGCTGCCCGGCGGCGGACGGACCAGCGGCGAGCGCCCGCTGCACACCGGCGACACCCGGATGCCCGCCGAGCACCCCGTCCTCGGCGACGGCACCGGCCACTGGACGCTGAGGCACGGCCCCACGGGCCCGGTGCTGCACGAGTTCGACCCGGCGACCGGCACCCTCGGCCGCGCCGCCGAGCCGCCGGTGATCGCCGCCTCGGCCGCCGCCGGCGAGCTCGACCTCCACCGGACGCGGCTGCTGCCGCTCCAGCCCGGTCTGGAGCACACCCCGTTCGGCACCGACGGCACCGTGCTCGGCAGCTGGGTGCGCGTCGACGCCGGGCGGACCGTCACCACCGTCACCGCCGACGGCCGCACGATCGCCCTGCCCCTGCACGGCGGCCACCCGGGCACCGTCCCCGTCGGCCGGCTCACCCTGCCGGGCGCGACCGGCGAACCGGGCACCGGCGCAGCGGGCCCGATCGTCACCAGGTCGATCCGCGACCATCTCGCGCTCACCCTGCCCGACCTCGGCACCGACGGCGCTATCGGCGACCGCACTCCCACCGCCGACCACGCCCGCACCGTCGACCTGAGCCCCTGCCGCCCCGGCGACCTCCAGGCCGCCGGCACCGGGCTCGTCCCCCCGCTCGACCACTGGCACGCGCTGCGCCCCCGCGACGAGGCCGGCTCGCACGCGCTGCGCGCCGTCACCCCCGAGCAGGCCGCCGCGCTGATCGACATCGCCTGGCCCACCGACATCGAGCCGGTGCCCGAGGCCGAGCAGCGCTGGATCACCGTCCAGGGCGTGCGCCGCAAGGTCGCCCACCGCAGCGGCGCCCGCCGCAGGCTCCCCGTCCACGCCGTCGGCGCCGCCCTGCCCGCGATCACCGACCGGCGACTGCTCGCCGGGGTCGCCGGACTCGCCCGGATCGCCGCCGAACTGCTCGACCGCGTCGGCCGGTTCCTCCCGCAGCCCGAGGCCGAGCCCCGCCCCACCGCCGACACACCCGTCGAACACCGGCCCGACCACGGACGCGACGCCGAGATCCAGGCCGCCGTCCAGGGCTGGGTGCCCGAGGTCGACCGCTACGGCTCCTCGTGGGGCGCAGCCGCCACCTGGAAGGTGGCGAACAACCTGCGCACCGTCACCGCCGTCCTCGCCGACCCGCCCCCGGCCACCACCGAGGGCTGGAGCAGCCCGGCCTCCGTCGACCTCAAGGGCGGCGACATCCACCACGCGTGGCTGCCCCTGCTCGGCCGCCTCCACCTCCTCGCCCAGGCCGCGGCCTCCCCGCTCACCGAGCCCGCCCACCGCTCCACCCTCGTGTTCCTCCTCGGCGAGCTCAGCAAGGGCCCGCTCGCCGACCGCGGCGCCACCCTGCGCCAGATCGTCCTCAGCGAGCCCACCGAGCGCACCGCCACCGGCCGGCCCACCGGCCACCGCCAAGGCCAGGTGCTGCGCCACGGCAGCCGCACGGTCGTCATCCTCGGGCACCGCAACAACCGCGGCGACCACGCGCACTGGCTCGCCGTCGACCACGACCCGAGCGGCGAGTTCGGCCCGGTCGACCACTTCACCACCATCGAGGAGCGCACCACCGAGGAACGGATCAGCGCCGCCTGGATCGCCAAGTTCTGGCGGGTCCTCGCCCTGCGCCGGCCCGTCCCCGCCGACCCGGCCCGGGCCGCCGCCTTCGGCGAGCTCACCGGCATCGGCACGGCCAGGGCCGCCCTGGTCCTCGCGGCGGCGCCCGCCCTCCACCAGTGGTACGGCCCGGTGCTGCCCGCCGACCGCCTCCCGGAGTTCGGCCTCAAGGCCACCGAGGCCACCGCCGCCCGCGACTGGCTGCGCCGGCGCGAGCGCGCCGGACTCGACGAGGTCTGGGCCGCGCTGCTGCCCGCCGACCCCAAGACCCTCTGGACCGACGGCCCCGACCTCACCGCCGGCGCCGAGGCCTGGATCCGGCACTTCGGACGGCTCGTCACCCTCCCCGACGACGCCCAGGCCACCGTCACCGGCGTCGACGTCGACCACATCGAGGCCGTCCTCAACCCCGACCGGACGCCCTGGCTCAGCCGCACCACCACCTTCCGCCTCACCACCACCCCTGACGGGTCGGCGAAGCAGATGGTCGCCGCCGATCCCGCCGCCGTCCCCGGCTTCGGCATGCTGCGCGGCGCCATCGACGCCCTCCGCTGGCTGGTCTACCACCTGCCCGCGGACAGCCCGCTGCGCCCGCTGCTGCCGCGCACCGCCACCGCGCTGCGCGAGCGCCTCGCCGACCCGGAGCTCCTGTTCGACTTCAACCTCTTCCAGACCGTCAAGGGCCAGTCGCTGGCCGTCATCCTGCGCTCCCACTTCGGCCTGCCCGCCGAGGGCGGCGCCGACGCCGACGGACTGGTCCGCTGCGGGCCGGCCCTCGTCCTCGCCCCCAGCGGCGGCACCATGGAACGCGTCCTGCTGCGCCCCGCCGGGCTCACGGGCCCGGACGACCAGGTGCTCGACCTGCTGGAGGGGCTGAGCGCGGGCTACGGGCTCGCCAGTGAGCTCGGCGCCATCGCGGCCGTCATCGGCGGCGAACCGGAGGCACTGGCCGGGCCCACGGAGCCGTTCAGCACCGACCCGTCCGGCACCGAGCCGTCCGCTTCCGCCGAGGGCGACGCGCGGTGGCTGCAGAACCCGCAGTTCTCCGTCCCCGCCCTCGTCGCCGAAGCGGCCCGCACCCACGGCCTCGGCGAGGACGCCGCCGTGCTCTACCTCCAGCTCCTCGCCCTGCCCGACCCGACCGACCGCAACGTCGCCCGATGGACGGGCTGGAAGCCCGCCCGGCTCAAGCGCGCCCGCGCCGAACTCGCCGCCACCGACCTCGTCATGGAGGCCAAGCGCGCCCGGGCCGGCCGCACCCTCTTCCTGCCCGGCGGCTGGCAGGAGGCCAAGGCGCCCGCCCTGCCCGCCGAGACCTGGAAGGCCGACTTCTACGAGCTGTCCACCCACCGGCCCGCGTTGCCGCACCAGCACGTCCCGGAGCTGTTCGCCCGCGCCTGGCGGCGGACCACCGACGGCGACGCCCCCGGATACGAGCAGCTCCAGACCGCGAAGCGCAGGAAGGCCCGCCGATGACCACCCCCACCACGCCCCCCACCGCACCGGCCGCGCCCGCCCGGCAGATCACGCCACCCGAGGAGAAGTACGCCGCCGAACTGGAGTTCCTCGCCGCGCACGACTCCGGCCCGCGCCCGCCCGGCTGGCGGCTGACCCCGCGCGCCGTCGTCACCTTCGTCCTCGGCAGCGACGGCGAGAAGCTCAAGGCGGGCCGCAAGGGCCTCGTCATCGAGCGGAAGTTCGTCGGCGAGCGGGCCCTGGTCGAGCGCTGCGTCGTCACCCTCGCCGGCGAGCGCGGCCTGCTGCTCGTCGGCGAGCCCGGCACCGCCAAGTCGATGCTCTCCGAGCTCCTCGCCGCCGCGGTGTGCGGAACGAGCGCGCTGACCGTCCAGGGCACCGCCGGCACCACCGAGGACCAGCTCAAGTACGGCTGGAACTACGCCCTCCTGCTCGCCAAGGGCCCCAGCCGGGAGGCCCTCGTGCCGTCCCCGGTGCTCACCGCGATGACGGCCGGCGCCGTCGCCCGGGTCGAGGAGGTCACCCGCTGCCTGCCCGAGGTGCAGGACGCCCTGGTCTCGCTGCTCTCCGAACGGCGCATCGCCGTCCCCGAGCTGGCGGGCACCTCCGACGCCCAGCTGCACGCGGCCCCCGGCTTCACCCTGATCGCCACCGCCAACCTGCGGGACAAGGGCGTCAGCGAGATGTCCGCGGCGCTCAAGCGGCGGTTCAACTTCGAGACGGTGGGCCCGATCGCGAGCCTCGCCGCCGAGGTCGAGCTGGTCCGCCGCCAGTCCACCGCCGCCGTCGCCCGCGCGGGCGCGCCGTTCACGGTGGACGACGCCGTCCTCGACGCCCTCGTCACGGCCTTCCGCGACCTGCGCACCGGCCGCTCCACCGAGGGCTGGGACGTCGAGCGCCCGTCCACGGTGATGAGCACCGCCGAGGCCGTCTCGGTCGCCACCGCCCTCGGCGTCACCGCCGCCTACCTGCCCGACGGCGGCGACCTGCTCGGCCGCCTGCCCGGTCAGCTGATCGGCGTCGTGCGCAAGGACGACCCGGCCGACGCCGCCCGCCTGCTCGGCTACTGGGACGGCCCGGTCCGGCGCCGCGCCGAACAGGGCGCCGCCACCTGGCGCACCCTGTGGGACCTGCGCCCGGCACTGGAGGCGTGAGGCGATGAGCAGCGCGGTGATGCCCGAAACCCCCACCGGTGCCGACGAGTTCGACGGGCCCCGGCACGTCGTCGAGGAAGCGGCGGCCCGCCTGGCCGCCGCCGGCACCGAACGGCCCGGGCCCTACCTGATCGGCGTGCGGCACCACGCGCCGTCCCTCAGCGCGGTCGTCCCCGCGCTGCTCGACGCCGCCCGGCCCGAGGCGGTGCTGGTCGAACTCCCCGCCGAGTTCCAGCCCTGGCTCGGCCACCTGGCGGACGAGGCCACCGAGGCGCCCGTCGCCCTCGCGGCCGCCCCCGCCGACCCGACCGCCGAGTCCGCGGACGGGCTCGGCTTCTACCCGTTCGCCGACTTCTCCCCGGAGCTCGCGGCCCTGCGCTGGGCCCGGCGCCACGGTGTCGAGGTCATCGCGTGCGACCTGCCGCTCGCCCACCGGGCGGCAGGGCGGCGGGCGGCCGGGCCGGGGTCCGCGGGCGCCGAGGCCGCCGGCCCGTCCGTCACCGACGCCCTGCGCCGACGGCTCACCGGCCGCGAGGGCGACGAAGACCTGTGGGACCGCCTCGTCGAGACCGCCGCCCCCGGCTCCACCCCGGAGGCCGTCCGCCGGGCCGCGCTGCTGGTCGGCTGGGCCATGCGCCGCGACGCCGCGACCGGTCCCGGCGTCGACCCGTACGACCTGCGGCGCGAGGCCTGGATGCGCGCCCGGATCGCGGCCGCCTCCGCCAGCGGTCGCCGCGTCGCCGCCGTGGTCGGCGCGTTCCATGCACCGGCGCTCCTCGACGGACCGGACGTGCTCGAGCCACCGGGCGGCGACGAGCCGTCAGACGCCGACGCCCCCGCCCACGTCGTCTCCCTGATCCCCTACACCTACCCGCTCCTCGACGCCCGCTCCGGCTACCCGGCCGGCATCCGCGACCCCGAGTGGCAGCACACCGTCCTCGACGCGGCCGGCGACCCGGACCGCCTCGCCGCCGCCCTCACCACCACCGCCGTCCGCATCACCGAGGCCCTGCGCACCCAGGACCACCCCTCCGGCCCCGCCGACGCCCGCGAGATCGTCCGCCTCACCGGAGACCTCGCCCGCCTGCGCGGCCTCGCCGCCCCCGGCCGCGGCGAACTCGTCGAAGCCGTCCAGACCGTCCTCGCCCAGGGCGAACCCCTCGGCCGCGGCCGGGCTGTCGCCCGCGCCCTCGAACGCGTCCTCGTCGGCAGCCGCACCGGCCGCGCCACCCCCGCCGCACCCCGCAGCGGCCTCGGCCCCGCCGTCGAAACCCTCGTCGAGGCGCTTGGCCTCCCCGGCCCCGCCGACCCGGGCCCGCGCGAACTGCGCCTCGACCCGCTGCGCAGCACGCTCGACCGCCGCCGCGAGATCCTGCTGCACCGCCTCACCACCTGCGGCATCCCCTACGCCGATCCGCTCGGCACCACGGGCCCCGGCGGCACCGAGACCCTCGGCACCCGTTGGCGCCTGCACTGGACCCCGGCCACCGCCGCGATGCTCACCGTCGCCGGCACCCGCGGCGTCACCCCCGCCCAGGCCGCCGAAGGCACCCTGCGCGACCGTCTCCGCCGGGAACGGCAAGCCGACGGCCCCACCCCGCGCGAGGTCATCCAGGGCCTCACCGACGCCGCCGCCTGCGCCCTCCCCGCCCTGACCCGCACCCGCCTCACCCAACTCGCCACCACCCTCCCGGCCTCCGGCACCCTCCCCGACCTCCTCGACGCCCTCACCACCCTGGACCGCCTGTCCGCCGGCCATTTCCCCGTGACCCCGACCGCGACGGACACCGGTCCCGAGCCCGGAGCCGCCGGTCGCGCCGACGGTCCTGCGCCGCAGCTCCCCCCGACGGCACCCGCCGACCCCGACCGCCTCCACTCCTCCCCGGCCGCCGTCAGCGGGCTCCTGATCGCTGCTGCCGTCCGGCAGCTGGAGGGGCTGAGCGGGTCCGACGATCCGGCGGATGCGCGGGCGCTGGTGGAGCTGGCGCGGAGGGCGGATCTCGACGGCGGGGTGCGGCTCGCCCATCAGCTCCGCGAACTCGCCCACCAGGGCAGCCCGTTGGTGCGCGGTGCGGCCGGGGCGGTCCGGGTGCTGCTCGGGCAGGAGCCGGCCGCCGAGCTCGGTGGCCGGGCCGCGTCATGGGTCGACGGTGCGACCGTGCCCGAGGCACGTCATGCCCTCGGACGGGCGTTGGTCGGGCTGTTGACGGCGGCCGAAGGGCTGTTCGCCACCGCGCCCGAGGCACTCGAACCCGTCCTGGAGCGGGTCGTCTCCCTGCCCGACGAGGCCTTCCTCGACCGCCTGCCCGCCCTCCGCGGCGGCTTCGACACGCTGAGCCCGGCCGCCCGCGACCGGCTGCTGGCGCTGGTCGAGGAGCGCCTCGGCGCGCGCCTCGCCGACCTGCCCGACGCCATGCCGCCCGCCGTCCTGGCGACGTGGGCCCGCGCCGACCTCGCCGCCCGCGCCCTGCTCGGCGAACTCGGCCTGCTCCCAGCTCCGGCAGCCGCACCCACCGCCGCCCCGGAACCTCCGCCACCACTCCCCGCCACCGGCCACGCCCTCGCCCCCGCCGAACGCTGGCGCCTGCTCCTCGGCCGCCCCGGGGGCACTCGCAGCACAGGACGCAGCGCCCGACTCGCCACCGCCCTCGACGAGTTGTACGGCGCCGGCCACGGCGAGGGCTCCGGCCCCGGCCTGGACGCGCGGGGCCGCCGAGGTGGCCGCGAGGCCCCGTACCCGGGAGTCCGCGAGTGGGCCGACGAGCTGGAGGCGCTGTTCGGCCCGGGCATCCGCGAGGAGGTGCTGGCGGCGGCCGTCGCCCACGGCCGCACGGACGCGCTGGAGGCGCTCGACCCGGACGCCGCCCGCCCGTCCGTCGAACTGCTGCGCACCGTCCTGGAGCACTCGGGCGGCCTGCCGGAGGCCCGGGTCGCCGGGCTGCGCCCGCTCGTACGACGCCTGGTCGACGAGCTCACCCGCGAGCTGGCCACCCGGCTGCGCCCGGCACTGACCGGCATCGGCGTGCCGCGCCCGAGCCGCCGCCCGGGCGGCGGGCTCGACCTCGACCGCACCATCCGCGCGAACCTCGCCACCGCCCGCCCGGCCCCGGACGGCGGCACCGTGATCGTGCCCGAGCGGCCGGTGTTCCGCACACGGGCGCGGAAGTCGGCGGACTGGCGGCTGATCCTCGTGGTGGACGTCTCGGGATCGATGGAGGCGTCGACGGTCTGGGCCGCGCTCACCGCCGCGGTCCTGGCCGGGGTGCCGTCCCTGAGCACGCACTTCGTCGCCTTCTCCACCGAGATCGTCGACCTGACCGAGCGCGTGGAGGACCCGCTGAGCCTGCTGCTGGAGGTGCGGATCGGCGGCGGCACGAACATCGCGGCCGGACTGCGCTACGCGCGGGAGCTGGTGACGGTGCCGTCGCGCACGCTGGTCGCCGTGATCAGCGACTTCGAGGAGGGCGGCCCGGTCGGCGCCCTGCTCGCGCAGACCCGGGCGCTGGTCGACTCCGGCGTGCACGTGCTCGGCTGCGCCGCGCTGGACGACACGGGCACGGCCCGGTATTCGACGGCGGTCGCGGGCCGACTGGTCGCGGCCGGCATGCCGGTGGCGGCGCTGAGTCCGCTGGAACTGGCCCGCTGGGTGGGGGAGAAGGTGCGATGACGACGACGTCCGTGAGCTGGCCGCCGGTGCGGCCCGAGGTGGTCGCCGAGGTGGTGGCCGGGCTGAGCGCCCGGCTGCAGAAGCGGCTGGACGGTGCGGCGGCGAAGCTGGCGCAGCGCCCGGTGACGCGCTCCGGCGACGAGTGGCGGGTGGAGGTCGACGAGGAGACGGTGCTCGTCCTGCGCGCCCCGGGCGGGGTGCTCGCCGATCCGTCCGGCGTGCGGTGCGGCTGCCTGCTCGCCCCGGCGTGCGTGCACCGGGCGGCGGCGGTCACGCTCTGCCCGCTGGCCGACGCCGCGGACGAGCCCGAGCCCGCCGTCACCACCGAACCCTCCGAACCCGCCGTCCCCACCGAGCAATTGCCGGACGGCGAAGCCCTCACCCCGTCCGAGCACGCCGCCGCCAGCCACCTCCACCGCGCCGCGTCCGCCGTCCTGGCGGCGGGCGTGAGCGGAGCGGGCGCCGTCGCCCAGGCGGAGCTGCTGCGGGCGGCCCACGGCGCGCGCGTGGCGGGGCTGTACCGCCCGGCCGCGGTGGCGGTCACCGTCGCGACGCGGATCCGCGCGGCCCGCTCCGGCGCGCCGGACCACCGCCTCGCCGACCTCGTCGCCGACCTGCGCGAGCTCCTCACCCTCACCCACCGCCTCATCGCGGACCCGGCCTCCGGCGTCACCCGCGGCCCGGTCGCGGACCTGCGCGGCACCGCCCGCCAGGCGTACGGCGACGCCGGCGGGCTCAGGCTCCACGGGCTCTTCGCCGAGCCGGTGCTGACGGCCACCCACGCGGGCGTGCTCAGCTGGGCGGTGGACGCGGACGGCCGCCTCAGCACCGTCGCCGAGGTGCTGCCGCACACCGACGCCGACGCGGCGGCCGGGCAGGCCGTCGGGGCGGGCAACCGGGCGGTCCGGCTGGGCGACACCTCGCTGAGCCACCGCGAGTTCACGCGCGCCGGGCTGGCCGTCCAGGGCGCCACCAGATCGGCGTTCGGACGGCTCGGGGCGGGCGCCGCCGTGCGGGCGGTCGGTGCCACGGGCACGGCGTGGA
>NZ_JBFBDY010000214.1:0-10318 GCF_040683475.1 Kitasatospora sp. NPDC093558
GTCGCCGCCCTCGCGCAGGCGGACGTCGATCGGGATCGAGCCGAGCACCGGGACGGTCGCGCCGACCGTGCGGGTCAGCGCGTCCGCGACGGTCTGGCCGCCGCCGGTGCCGAAGACGTCGATCATCTCGTCGCAGTGCGGGCACGGCATGCCCGACATGTTCTCGATCACGCCGACGATCTTCTGGTGGGTCTGCACCGCGATCGTGCCGGCCCGCTCGGCCACCTCGGCGGCGGCCATCTGCGGGGTGGTGACGATCAGGATCTCCGCGTTCGGGACCAGCTGGGCCACCGAGATCGCGATGTCGCCGGTGCCCGGCGGCAGGTCGAGCAGCAGCACGTCCAGGTCGCCCCACCACACGTCGGCGAGGAACTGCTGGAGGGCGCGGTGCAGCATCGGGCCGCGCCACACGACCGGGGCGTTGCCCGGGGTGAACATGCCGATCGAGATGACCTTCACGCCGTTCGCCTGCGGCGGCATGATCATGTCCTGGACCTGGGTGGGCCGGCCCTCGACGCCCAGCATGCGCGGCACGCTGTGGCCGTAGATGTCGGCGTCCACGACGGCGACCTTCAGACCGTCCGCGGCCATCGCGGCGGCCAGGTTGACGGTCACCGAGGACTTGCCGACGCCGCCCTTGCCGGAGGCGACGGCGTACACGCGGGTCAGGGTGCCGGGCTTGGCGAACGGGATCTCCCGCTCGGGGGCGCCGCCGCGCAGCAGCTGGGAGAGCTCCTTGCGCTGCTCGTCGCTCATCACGTCGAGCTCGACCTCGACGCCGCTCACGCCGGGCACCCGTGCGACCGCCTCGCGGACCCGGGTGACGATGGTCTCGCGCATCGGACAGCCGGAGACGGTCAGGTAGACCGCGACGCGCACCGCGCCGTCCTCGGCGATCTCGACCGATTTCACCATGCCGATCTCGGTGATCGGGCGGTTGATCTCCGGGTCGTTGACGGTCGACAGCGCCTGGCGCACGGACTCCTCCGTGACGCCGGCCGCGACCTCTGTCTCGTTGGCCATGCCTTGATGGTACGGCGCCGGGCGATCCCCTTAACCCGTCGGTAGCGTGCCGCCGGTCACAGCACGTCGCTGGTCTCCCGGCGGTCCTCGATCTCCTTCAGCAGGGACTGGAGTTCGGAGCGGATGAAGTCGCGCGTGGCCACCTCGCCGAGGCCCTGGCGCAGCGCGGCCACCTCGCGGGTCAGGTACTCGGTGTCGGCGATGTTGCGGTCGCTGCGGGCCCGGTCCTGCTCCATGTTGACGCGGTCCCGGTTGTCCTGACGGTTCTGCGCGAGCAGGATCAGCGGCGCCGCGTAGGAGGCCTGCAGCGACAGGACCAGGGTCAGGAAGATGAACGGGTAGGAGTCGAAGCGCACGTTCTCGGGCAGCAGCGTGTTCCAGGCCACCCAGATGATGATGACCACGGTCATCCAGACGATGAACCGTCCGGTGCCGAGGAAGCGGGCGATGCGCTCGGAGAGCTTGCCGAAGGCCTCGGGGTCGTACGAGGGCAGGCTGAGCAGGCCCGGCCGGGCGGTGCGCGGCTGGTCGAACCGGGCCCGGCTGGAAGCGCCGAGCGGGGAGGTCTCCAGGCGGTCCCGGCTGCTGCCCTCGCGGGTGCGCAGTTCGCGCAGCTGGCGCAGCTCTCGCAGCTCGCCGCGCAGGCGCCGGCGCGCGGCGTCGTCCGCCCGTCCCTTGCGGTCAGCGTCCACCGATCGCCCCTTCCGTCTCGTGCTGGTCGTGGTCCCGGGCGTGCAGTGCGGCGTCGCGCCAGTCCTCCGGCAGCAGGTGGTCGAGCACGTCGTCGACGGTGACGGCGCCGAGCAGATGGTCCGCGTCGTCGACGACCGGGGCCGCGACCAGGTTGTAGGTCGCCAGGTAGCTGGTGATCAGCGGCAGCGGGGTGTCCGGCGGCAGCGGGTCGAGGTCGTCGTCGACCAGCGAGCCGACCAGGACGTACGGGGGCTCGCGCAGCAGCCGCTGGAAGTGCACGGTGCCGAGGTAGCGGCCGGTCGGGGTCTCGTTCGGCGGGCGGCAGACGAAGACCTGTGCGGCGAGCGCGGGCTTGTGGTCGCGCACCCGGATCCGGGCGAGGGCCTCGGCGACGGTCGCGTCCGGCTCCAGCACCACCGGCTCGGTGGTCATCAGACCGCCCGCGGTGTCCTCCTCGTAGGACAGCAGGCGGCGCACCGGCTCGGCCTCGTCCGGCTCCATCAGCTGGAGCAGGCGCTCGGCCTCGTCGCCGGGCAGCTCGGAGAGCAGGTCGGCGGCGTCGTCCGGGTCCATCGCCTCCAGGACGTCGGCGGCGCGCTCCTCCTGGAGCTTGCCGATGATCTCGACCTGGTCGTCCTCGGGCAGCTCCTCCAGGACGTCGGCGAGCCGCTCGTCGTCGAGCGCGGCGGCCACCTCGGCGCGGCGCTTGGCGGACAGGTGGTGCATGACCCCGGCGAGGTCGGCGGGGCGCAGCTGCTCGAAGGTGGCGAGCAGGTTGGCCGCGCCCTGGTCCTGCTCGGCCAGCGCGAAGCCGGTGACGTCCTGCCAGTCCAGGGTGAGCCGCTCGCCCTTGCCCTTGCGCAGCCGGCCGGCCCGGCCGACCTGGACGAAGACCTTGCTGACCTCCCACTCGCGCAGCCGGGTCTGGATCATGCCGACGTCCAGCACGGTGACCGGCTCGTCGGTCTTCGACCACGTGACGGTGCGGTCCAGCAGCTCGGCGAGGACGAGGGTCTCGGCGGGGCGCTGCTCGAAGCGGCGCAGGTTGATCACGCCGGTGGTGAGCACCTGGCCGGACTCCAGGCTGGTGACCCTGGTCATCGGGAGGAAGATCCGGCGCCGCCCGACCACCTCGACCACGAGCCCGAGCACCCGCGGCGGGCGTCCGCCCAGGCGCAGCGAGACGACCACGTCGCGGACCCGGCCGACCTGGTCCCCGTTCGGGTCGAAGACCGCGATCGCGGAGAGGTGGGAGATGAAGACCCGGGTGCCTGGCCCTGCCATGAACTCCCTCGACTCGCTCGACCGGTCCGACGCCGTGCTCGGTGCGCGCCGCGGCGCACCCGTTGGCCAAGGCTACCCGCGGCGTACGGGAGCGGCCCGACGAGGCACCGTAGCGACGCCCGGAGTATCGGACGTGAACCTTCAGCGACGCTTGAACAGCAGTTTGGGCAGGCCGGCCGGGATCGGGCGGCGGGTGGTCGCCGGGGTCGCCACCGGCGCGGCGGCGTGCGAGCCGTCCGGCATCGCGCCCGGACGCTCGGCCAGGGCGCCGGCCGGCTCCAGCCGCAGCACCCGGCACTCGCGGGCCCAGCGGTCCGCGATGGTGTCGGTGTCGGGCGCGTTCAGCCGCTTGCCCTTGAGCTCCTCGACCGCGCCGAGCCAGGCCTCGCTGTGCGGGGCCAGCTCGGTGACCCGGGCCCGCCAGCCGGTGATCCGGCCGCCCTTGTCCTTGCTGCGGACGGTCACCACGGCGCCGGAGCCGGCGACCAGGCCGTGCAGCGGCTGCTCGCCGCCATCGCCGACGACGACCACGGCGCCGTCGTGCCACGCGTGCCAGACCGGGCGGTCCTGCTGCTGTCCGTCGGCGCGGACCCAGAGGAGGCCGGACTTCTTCGCCGCCTCCTCCAGCAGGGCCTGGTCGAGGAAGTCGTCGGCGTTGGCGGGCGTACGGTCCATGGCGCACAGCGTACGGCCTTCGCCCTTCCGGGGCGTCTCACCCGTCGGGCGACAGTTCATCAGCGGGGCACGGGCCTTACGGTGAGATCCGCTCAGCCACCCTGCCGCCCACCCTCGCCCGCGAAGGAGCGCCGTGCCCGCCGCCCGGCCCGCCACCGCCCCCGCGCCCACCGCCGGCGCGTTCCCCTCGCACCCGCTGCCCACCTTCGACCTCCTGCTGCTCGCCGTCTCCATCACCGGCATCTCGTTCTCCGGCCCGCTGATCAGCGCCACCGCCGCACCCGCGCTCGCGATCGCCTTCTGGCGCAACGTCATGTCGGTCGGCGTCATCGGCCCGTACGCGCTGCTGCGCCACCGCTCCGAGCTGCGCGGGATCGGCCGGCGGGCGCTGCTGCTCGCGGCGGCGGCCGGCGCCCTGCTCGGGCTGCACTTCGCGCTCTGGATGCCGAGCCTGCGGATGACCTCGGTGGCCTCGGCGACCGCGCTGGTCACCACGTCCCCGCTGTGGACGATCCTGCTGATGCGGCTGACCGGCACCCGGGCGCCCCGGATGGTCTGGCTCGGCATGGGCGCCGCCTTCGCCGGCGTGCTGGTGCTCACCGGCGTCGACCTGTCGCTCTCCCCGCGCGCGCTGCTCGGCGACGCCCTCGCGCTCGGCGCGGGCCTGGCCGCGGCCGGGTACATGCTGCTGGGCGCGGAGGTCCGCAGGACCGTCAGCACCACCGCGTACACGCTGGTCTGCTACGCCACCACGGCGGTCGTGCTGCTGGGGATCTGCCTGGCCGCCGGGACGCCGATGTCCGGCTGGCCGGCCGGGGTGTGGTGGCAGATCGTGCTGCTGATGGTCTCCGCGCAGTTCCTCGGCCACTCGCTGAGCAACCGCGTGGTGCGCACGCTCGGCCCGTCCGTCACCTCCACCGCCATCCTGCTGGAGGCCCCGGGCGCGGCGCTGATCGCGGCGCTCTGGCTCGGCCAGTGGCCCCCGGCGGCGGCCTACCCGGCGGTGGTGCTGATCCTGCTGGGCCTGGTGCTGGTGGCCCGCGCCGGGCGGCGCTGACGGCGGCTACAGCCAGCCGTTGCGGCGGAAGCCGCGGTACATCGCGACGCAGATCAGGGCGACCGCGCCGAGCACCACCGGGTAGCCGTAGGGGTGGTGCAGCTCGGGCATGTAGTCGAAGTTCATGCCGTACACGCCGGTGATCATGGTGGGTACGGCGAAGATCGCGGCCCAGGCGGTGATCTTGCGCATGTCCTCGTTCTGCGCCACCGACACCTGGGCCAGGTTCGCCTGGAGCAGCGAGTTGAGCAGTTCGTCGAAGCCGTGCACCAGCTCGGTGACCCGGGCCAGGTGGTCGGCGACGTCCCGGAAGTACTTCTGGACGTCCGGGTCGACGAGCCCCTGCTGCGGCTCCGAGAGCTGCTGCATCGGGCGCAGCAGCGGCACCACCGCCCGCTTGAACTCCAGCACCTCGCGCTTGAGTTGGTAGACGCGCCCGACGTCGGTGCCGCGCCCGCCGCGGTTGCAGAAGACGTCGAACTCGATCTCGTCCACGTCGTTCTGCAGCCGCTCGGCGACCAGCAGGTAGTTGTCCACGACGTGGTCGGCGATCGCGTGCAGCACCGCGGCCGGGCCCTTGGCGAGCAGCCCGGCCTCGTCCGCGTCCGCCTCCAGCCGGTGGCGCAGGTCCTGGAGCGAGCCGTGGCCGCCGTGCCGGACGGTGATCACGAAGTCCCGCCCGGCGAAGACCATCAGCTCGCCGGTCTCCACCACCTCGCTCGTCGGGGTGAGCTGGTCGTGCTCGATGTACCGGATGGTCTTGAACACCGCGAACAGCACGTCGTCGTAGCGCTCGACCTTGGGCCGCTGGTGCGCGTGCACCGCGTCCTCGACGGCGAGCGGGTGCAGCCCGAAGCGCTGCGCGATGCCCTCGAACTCCTCCTCGGCCGGCTCGTGCAGCCCGATCCAGCTGAACGAGCCCGCGCCGCCGGGCAGTTGCCGCGCGGCCCGGACCTGCCGGGCGGCCTCGCGGGGGCTGCAGCGCTGCCCGTGCCGACGGCCGTCCTGGTAGACCGCGCAGTCCACCACGGCCGAACCGGCGCCGCCCGGCGGCACCGCGTCGTAGCGGCCGGCGGCGCTCTGGCGGCGGCCCGGACGGACGGCGGCACGCAGGTTGTTGATCATCGACATGGCAGGCTCCCTGGAACAGGAGCCGCCGCACGGGCGGCGCGATCGGGCTGAGGGCCGTGGGTGCGACGGCGAGGAACACCGGTGAAGGGCGGGGAGCTCCCCCGGCCGGTCCGTCCGCGGGCCGCCCCCGGCTGCCGCTACGGGATCAGCGGGCGGGGCGGGACGCGCGGGAAGGGCGCTGCGGCCGGGCGGAGCTGCCGGTACTGCAATCTCGGCCGGTATCCACCGCAACCACCTCCTTCGCGCCGCGGCCCCGGAAGGCCCGAACTCATGGTTCCCGGTGGCCAGTCGCTCACCCTAACATCCGGCCGGCGAACGGCGCCGGGCCGTCCCCGCGGGATACGCTCACCGGCATGGCGCACGACTTCCCGCTCTTCGGCGACCCCCACGGCCCCTCCCCGGAGCTCTCCCGGGAGGCGGTGCTGGCCGCCGTCGAGGCCCGGCTGATCGCCACCTTCGGCGAGCCGGGCGGGCGCGCCGCGGTCACCTTCCTCGGCACCGACCGGATCGAGGTGCTGCGCTTCGGCCCGGACGCCGACGGGCTCGTCCGCTACACGACCCTCGGCATGGCCGCCGCCCCGATGGCCGACCCGACCGCGATGGTGGCCGACCAGGTGCGCGGGCCGCGCGCCGAACTCGTCCTGACCGTCCGCGGCGGACGCGACGACGTGCTCCGCAGCCTCGCCACCTTCGCCGCGACGCCGCAGGTGGAGGGCCTGGTCGTGGCCCCGGGCGGCTCGCTGGACCTGGGCGCCCCGCTGTGGGCGGGCGCGCCGTTCACCTCGGTCCTGGTCGCCGAGCCGGGCGGCCTGGTGCCGGACCTCGACCTGGACGAGCCGGCCGACCCGGTCCACTTCCTCCCGCTGCTGCCGATGACCCCCAACGAGGCCGGCTGGAAGCGCGTCCACGGCGCCGCCGCCCTCCAGGAGCGCTGGCTCAGCCAGGGCACCGACCTGCGCGACCCGGACCGCCGCGGCGTCCGCCTGGACTGACGGGGAGCCGACGGGCGCGCGCTCCCGGCGCACCCCGCCCCGGCGCTCCCGCACGCCCGCGCGGTCGCGCGCGCGGGCTCAGCCCCCGATCGGCTTCGCGCCGGTGGCCTGGGCCAGCAGCGCCTCGTACACCCCGGGGTCGGTGGTGTGCTCGCCGAGGCGGACGGTCTTGCGGTCGCCGTGGTAGTCGCTGGAGCCGGTGACCAGCAGCCCGAGCTCGCCGGCCAGGCCGCGCAGCCGGGCCCTGGTCTCCTCGTCGTGGTCGGTGTGGTCGACCTCCAGACCCGCCAGCCCGGCGGCGGCGAGCTCGGCGATCACTTCGTCCGGGACGGTCCGTCCGCGCTTGACGGCGCCGGGGTGGGCGAACACCGGCACCCCGCCGGCCGCCCGGACCAGCCGGACCGCCTCGGCCGGGTCGGTCTCGTGTTTGCGCACGTCCGCCCGGCCGCCGTTGGCGAGCCACTCGGCGGTGAAGGCGTCCGAGACGGTCGCCACCACGCCGGCCTCGACCAGCGCGCTCGCGATGTGCGGCCGGCCCACCGAGCCCTCGCCCGCGATCCGCCGCACCTGCTCCCAGCCGATGTCCGCCCCCAGCTCGCGGCAGCGCTCGACGATCGCCCGCCCCCGCCGGAACCGGTCGGTGCGCACGAGCTCCCGCTCGGCGGCGAAGGCCGGCTCGGCCGGGTCGAACAGGTACGCCAGCATGTGCATGCTGATGCCGTCCACGACGCAGGACAGCTCCGCCCCCGGCACGACGGCCAGCCGGCTGCCGGCCGGCAGCGCGTGCACGGCGGCGGCGGCCTCGGCGTGCCCCGCGACGGTGTCGTGGTCGGTCAGCGCGACGACGTCCAGGCCCGCGGCGACCGCCGCCGCGACCAGCTCGGCGGGGCTGTCGGTGCCGTCGGACGCGTTGCTGTGGGCGTGCAGGTCGATGCGCACGGGTCGGACCTCCTGGGGCTCGCGGATGCGGCCCAGGATAGGCGGCTCAGCCCAGGAGCCGGGGGGAGAGGGCCCCGCAGGGCAGGAGGTCCAGCTCGGCGCCGGCCTCGCGCAGGTCGGTGAGGACCAGCTCGTCGTACATCACCAGCGCCGACTGCTCGGGCCACGCGACCGCCCACAGCCAGAGCCCGCGGGCCTCGCCGACGAACACCGCGCGGTCGGCCGGGGCGTCCGGGACGTGGAACATCGGGGTGGGGCGCCCGGCGGCCATCAGCTTGGCGTCGGCGGGCTTGTAGAGGGCGACGGACTCGCCCGGGTCGGGGCCGGGCATCCCGGCGTACCGGGCGCCGAGACCCACGCCGAGCTCCTCGGCGACCAGCACCAGCTCGCCGAAGCCGCCGAGCGGGGCCGGCCCGGAGCAGGCGACGGCGGTGGCGCGGGCGCCGGAGACGTCGTCGCCGACGTGGGCGATGCCGGTGTAGAGCCAGCCGACCGGCAGCGGCCAGGGCAGCCACACCGGGACCTGGGAGCGGGCGACGGCGACGCCGAGCGCCTCCACGCTCGGGGGCAGCACCGGCTGCATCGGGTGCACGGCTCCGTGCCGGTCGCACTGCCAGGTGTCCGAAAACAGACCGGGGGCGCGGACCCGACCGGCGCACCTCGGGCAGCTTGGCTCGCCCCTCATAGCCGACAACGCTCCTCCCTCCGGACCGCCGCGTCAAGGACGATCACCCGTACGGAGGGTTCGGCGGCACCTGTCGGTGGCGGGACGCCCGGCCCGGCGCCGGTGGGCGCGGGTGCGGGCGGCTCAGGTTGGGGGATGTCCAGCGGCGGGCGGCGGCAAACGTCGGGCCGGTGGGGCCGGGGCGGGCCCGGACGCACTGACGCCCCGTCATCGGCGATCGCGATGACGGGGCGTCAGTCGGGTTCCGGGACGTCCGGATCGGACGCCCCCTGTTCGTCGGCGGCGGGTGAGGCCTCCCGGCCGGAGGCGCCGCGCGGGGTCAGACGGTCGGGCACGGACGGATGAGCAGGCGCTCGCCGGTGCGGGCGGCGGCCTGCACGACCTCGCGGACGGTCTCGGCGTCGGCGATCAGGCGGTCGGTGGCGGTGCCGTCGGCGTCGTCCAGCCGGACGATCTCGAAACGCATGGACTTCGTCATGGGCGTCTCCTTTCCTCGCCCCGCGTCGCGGGACGGTTGCGGCTGAGTCGGTATCAGCCCTTTCGGTGTCTTGCGGGTGGTCCGGCGCTGGGGCCGGAGCACTCGGCTCGTACGCGTGGCGGTCTGCTGCGGCAAGGCTCCCCCTGCTTGCCCGATGCTGCTGGTGCCTCGTGGACCACGGTGTCGTGGCGGTGCTTCCGGGCCGTTGCCCGTCCGTTAAGTACTGGTTTCAGTGGATTGAAACCCGCGGAGGGCCGGCGATGATTCCCGGACAGAATCAAAGATTACCGTAACTAACGACTTTTGTCCCGCGTTGAACGCGGTCGAACTTCCGGAAGTGGTTCAGACCACGTCGGCGGAGGCCGGCGCGGAGGTCCCGGCACCGGCCCAGAACGCCGCCAGCGCGCCCGCCGTCTCGGCCGGGCGTTCGGCGTTGGGGGAGTGGCCGGCGTCCTCGACGATCACCCGGCGGGCACCGAGCCGCCGCGCCATGTCGGTCTGCGCCGGCACCGGCCAGGCGTAGTCCCGCACGCCGGAGAGCACCAGCACGGGCAGCCCGGCGGTGGCGGCGGCCAGCGCGTCGACCCGGTCCGGCGCGGCGACCAGGTGGCCGCCGGTGACGGCCAGCGCACGCGGCACGCTGGCCAGCCAGCGGCGGTGCAGGAACGCGGCGACCTCGTCGGCCGGGCGCTGCCTCGGGTCGCCGCTGCCCTCCTCCATCTGCCGCATGACCTGCCAGATCTCCTCCAGGCTCAGCACCGGCAGCGCGTCCAGCAGCAGCTGGGTGCGGGCCGCCTCGGCCGGGTCGATCGCGCCCGCGCCGGTGGACATCAGCGTCAGCGAGGCCCACGGCAGGGGCCCCTCGGCCGCCGCCGCGAGCACCGCCTCCCGGACCACCTGGCCGCCGAAGGAATGCCCCACGAGGTGCAGCGGCCCGCCGTCGGCCGCCTCCGCGGCGAGGGCCCGGGTGAGCGCCCGGACGTCCGCCCCGAGGGCGTCGACGGCGTACGCGGCCGGATCGTCCGGCCCGCCGGTCTCGTACTGCCCGCGCTGGTCGACGGCGGTCAGCCGGTACCCGGCCGCCGCGAGCGGCTCCAGCAGCGCGATGAAGTCCTCCTTGCTGCCGGTGAACCCGGGCACCAGCAGGGCCGACCCGCGCACCGCCCCGGCCGGCTCGGCCCGCAGCGCCGCGAACCCGCCCCGCTCGGTCGCGACCCGCACGGCGCGGGCACAACGGGGAAGGGTGAGGAACCGCGGCGTGCTCATGGACCTGCTCTCCTGTGTGTGCGTCGTACAACTACCCGGGCCAAGCCCGAGCCTAGGGCGTGTCTGACACGCCCTCGTGCCGTGGCGGGAACGCC
>NZ_JBFBDY010000215.1:0-10307 GCF_040683475.1 Kitasatospora sp. NPDC093558
CCTCGGCGGCCCAGAAGCCGGCGGCCCCGGCGGCGCGCAGCCAGCCGGCCCGGGAGCGCCGGGCGAGGCCGAGCAGGTCGCCCTCCTGGGCGCTGATGCAGCAGTGGCCGAAGTTGCGGACCGAGGCCCCGACGGGCTGCCGGTCGCGCTCGACGACGGTGACGGAGAGCCCGTTGGCGAGCGCCTCGAAGGCGTGGGCGAGGCCGACGATGCCGGCGCCGACGATCACGAGGTCGCTGCGCCCGGGCGCGGGCGAACGGGTGCCGGCGGGGGCGGTGGCGGGTGCAGTGCTGCTCATGGCTCCAGGTTCCGGGGTCGTCGAGGCGAACGTCAAGAGATGTCTGTACAAGTTACCGTCTGTTCACCTGCCCGACGATCACCGGGAACACCGGGCCGTCCGGAGAAACCGCCAGGTGGGACTGCCTTGAGGAGCCGCTTGAGATGCCCCGTGAGAAGCCGCTTGAGAAGCCGCGCCCCGAAGTGTCATAGTCGGCTTGTGAAGACAAGTGACCGCCCGCTGGACCGCACTCCCGAGGACGTCCCGCTGCACCAGCGGCTCGGCGTAGAGTTCCAGCGCCGCATCGACTCCGGGGAATGGCCCGAGGGCCGGCCGGTGCCCAGCGAGTCGCAGCTGTGCGCCGAGTTCGGCACCTCCCGGGGCCCGGTCCGCCAGGCCCTCGCCCTGCTGCGCAGCGAGGGCAGCCTGGTCGGCGGCCGCGGCAAGCCGCCGGTGGCCCGCCGCGCGACCCCCTCCCAGCCGTTCGCCACCTTCCTGTCGTTCACCCAGTGGGCCCGCGGCATCGGCCGCGAGCCCGGGCAGACGACGATCGAGGTGGCCCGCCGCCGGGCCTCCCCCGACTCGGCGGCCCGGCTCGGCCTCGCCGAGGGCGCACCGGTCGTCGAACTCGTCCGGCTGCGGCTGCTGGACGGCGTCCCGGCCATGCTGGAGCGCTCGACCTTCGTCCACGAGGTCGGCCGCGCCCTGTTCGACTTCGACCCGGACACCGGCTCCATCTACGAGGAGCTGCTGCGCCGCGAGGTCGACCTGCACCACGCCCGGCACACCATCGACGCCGTCGCCGCCTCCCCCGAGGACGCCGAGCACCTGGACATCGGCATCGGCGACCCGCTGCTACGCGTGCGCCGGCTGACCACGTCGAGCCTGGGCGTGCCGCTGGAGGACGCCGACGACCGGTACCTCCCCGCCATGGCCACCTTCACCATCGAGAACACCGTCGAAGGCCGCACCACCATCGGCCGCTACCGCACCGAAGAGGACTGATCACCGTGATCGAGCTCGCCGCTCTGGACATGGCCGGCACCACCGTCAACGAGTCGGGCGCCGTGTACCGCGCGCTGCGCACCGCCGTCGAGCGCACCGGCGTGCCGGTCACCGACGAGGACCTGCAGACCTGGATGGGCACCGACAAGCGCGAGGCCATCGCCGCCCTGGTCCGCCTCGGCGGCGGCACCCCGACCTCCGAGCTCGTCGAGGAGGGCTACGAGGCCTTCGCCGCGTTCCTGCGCGAGGCCTACGCGGCCACTCCCCCGCAGGCCATCGAGGGCGTCGAGGACGCGCTGGCCGAGCTGCGCCGACGCGGCATCAAGGTCGCCCTGACCACCGGCTTCAGCGCCGACGTCGCCTACCCGCTGCTGGAGTCGCTCGGCTGGTCGGCCGGCGAGGGCGGCAACCTGGACGCCGTCGTCACCTCGGACGAGGTCCCGCGCGGGCGCCCGGCCCCGCACATGATCCACCGGGCGATGGAGAAGACCGGCGTCATCGACACCCGCCGCGTCCTGACCGCCGGCGACACCATCGTCGACGTCGAGGCGGGCACCAACGCCGGGGCCGGCATCGTCGTCGGCGTCCTCACCGGCGAGCTCCCGCGCGCGGCGTTCGCCGGCCACCCGCACGCCCGCGTCCTCGCCAGCGCCGCCGAGCTGCCCACCCTCCCGGAGACGCTCCCTGCCACCGGCCCGACCGCCCTCCCGACCGCCTGACGCTGCGCCAAGGGCCGTTCGCACACACCCCCTCCGACCAGGGGTTTCGCCTCCGCAACAGCCGTTCGCGCATTCTGTGCGGATTGTGAAACAGAGGCCCGGAAAGCTGTCCTGCGCCCGTTCCCCGTCCCTAGGATCGTGCCCGCCAACGCACCATCAGATGGGGACGAAAGACCATGAGCAACGAGTTCGGCGGCCTGTTCGGCATCGTGCAGGAGCTCTTCGAGGGCGAGCAGCCGGTGTCCGGGGGCGCCGTCTACGACATCGACGAGAAGTTCTTCTCGCCCACCCACGACTTCTGGATCAAGCGCGGCGGCGAGCGCGTCTTCCAGGTCGACGAGAAGATGTTCAGCTTCAGCGGCGTGATCGCCCTCCAGGACCCCGAGGGCAACGAGCTCTACCGGATCTCCGAGAAGATCATGACGCTGCGCGACATCCGCTACATCAAGCGCGGCGAGCAGACGATCGCGACGGTGAAGAAGGCGCTCTTCTCGCCGCTGGTCTACAAGTTCACGGTGACCTTCGAGAACGGCGCGGAGATCCACGTCGAGGGCAACATCACCGACCACCAGTACGCCATCACCTACGGCGAGCAGGAGATCGCGCACATCTCCCGCGAGTGGTCGCTGCTGAGCGAGCACTACTCCGTCAAGATCGCCCCCGGCCAGGACGACGCCCTCATCCTCACCATCGCCGCCTGCGCCGAGGCGATGGTCCTGGACGACTGAGTCGCCGCCGTCCGAACGAACACCCCCGCAGGGGCCGTCCCGACCGCCATCGGGACGGCCCCTGCGGCGTTCGCGCCCCACCGGGCCGGGGACCTGAGCCCCCATTACTGCTTGACAGGATGCGTAATACTGTAACGCGCACCAGCAGAACGACACCGGAGGCCGAGTTGCACCCGTTCCTCGACCAGCGAGGACCCCTCGCCTTCGCCCACCGCGGCGGCGACCTCGGCCGCCCGGAGAACTCGCTCGCCGCGTTCGAGGCCGCCGTCGCCCTCGGCTACCGCTACCTGGAGACGGACGTCCACGCCACCGCCGACGGCGTCCTGGTCGCCTTCCACGACACCCGCCTCGACCGGGTCACCGACCGCACCGGCGCCATCGCCGAGCAGCCCTGGAGCACCGTGCGGCAGGCCAGGATCGGCGGCAGCGAGCCGATCCCGCTGCTGGAGGACCTGCTCGGCGCGTTCCCCGACGCCCGCTTCAACATCGACGTCAAGGCCGCCCCGGCCGTCGCGCCGCTGGTCGAGGCGGTCCGCCGCACCGACGCGTGGGACCGCGTCTGCGTCGGCGGCTTCTCCGACTCCCGCCTCGCCGCCGTCCGCGCCGCCGCAGGCCCGCGGCTGGCCACCTCGCTCGGCCCGCGCGAGGTCGCGCGGCTGCGGCTGCGCTCGCTGGCCGGACCCCTCCTGGTCGGACGCGGGGCCCCGTACGCCGGGATCTGCGCCCAGGTGCCCGAGCGCCACCGCGGGATCCGGGTGGTCGACCGGGCCTTCGTCCGGGCCGCGCACCGCCTCGGCCTGCACGTTCACGTCTGGACTGTGGACGATCCCACACGGATCCGGGCTCTACTCGACCTGGGTGTGGATGGCATCATGGCGGATCGCATAGACGTCCTGCGGGACGTCCTCAGCGAACGCGGCTGCTGGATGGACGGCGGCGCGGACCGAGCACGGTGATTGGAACCCATGAACACCGCGACCGACCTGCCGGACCACCCGGCGCCGGACACCCCGGCCACGGCCACCGACAGCCGTGCGCTGAACCGCATCCGGTTCGGCTGGTACATCAACGACTGGGCGAACGCCGCCTTCTCGGCGACCGTCCTCACGGTCTTCCTCGGTCCGTACCTGACGACGGTGGCCAACAAGGCCGCCGACGCCAACGGTGACGTCCACCCGCTGGGCCTCGCCATCCGCGCGGGCTCCTTCTTCCCGTACACGGTCTCCTTCTCGGTGCTGATCTCGGTCGCGGCGATGCTGCTGGCCGGCACCGTCGCCGACCGCACCGGGCGGCACAAGGAGCTCATGTGCGGCTTCGCCTACGTCGGCGCGCTCGCCACGATGGGCATGTTCTTCCTCGACGGCGACCGCTACCTCCTCGGCGGCGGGCTGCTGGTGGTCGCCAACATCGCGTACGCGGTGTCGGTCGCCCTCTCCTACGCCTACCTGCCGGGCCTCGCCAAGCCCGACGAGCGCGACGCCGTCTCGTCCAAGGGCTGGGCCTACGGCTACGCGGGCGGCGGCCTCCTGCTGGTCGCCAACCTGGCGCTGTTCGAGAACGCCGACGCGCTCGGCCTCGCCTCCGGCACCGCCGTGCGGATCTGCCTGGCCTCGGCCGGGCTCTGGTGGGCGCTGTTCACCCTCGTCCCGCTGTTCCGGCTGCCGTCCCGGGCCGGCGTGGCCCCGGCCCGCACCGGCGCCGCGGCCGACGGCAAGCCCACCGCCGGCAGCCTGCGCGAGCTCGCCAACACCCTGCGCGGCATGCGCCGCTACCCGAAGACGCTGCTCTTCCTCGGCGCCTTCCTCTGCTACAACGACGGCATCCAGACCGTCGTCTCGCAGGCCTCGCTGTACGGCAGCGAGGAGCTGGGCATGGACCAGACCTCACTGGTGGCCGCCGTCCTGATGGTCCAGGTCGTCGCGATCGGCGGAGCCCTGCTCCTCGGACGCATCGCCCACCGGTACGGCGCGAAGAAGACCGTCCTCGGCTCGCTGGTCGGCTGGGTGATCACCCTCGCCCTCGGCTACTTCATGCCGGCCCACCAGCCCGCGTGGTTCTACGCCCTCGCGTGCATGATCGGCCTCGTGCTCGGCGGCAGCCAGGCGCTCTCCCGCTCGCTGTTCTCGCACATGATCCCGGCCGGCCGGGAGGCCGAGTACTTCAGCGTCTACAAGGTCAGCGACCGCGGCACCAGCTGGATGGGCCCGCTGGTCTTCGGCCTCGCCTACCAGGTCACCGGCAGCTACCGGCTGGCGATCATCTCGCTGCTGATCTTCTTCGTGATCGGCTTCGTCGTCCTCGCCAAGGTGCCGGTGCGCCGCGCGATCGAGGAGGTCGGCAACCCGGTCCCCGAGCGCCTCTGACCGACCGCCGCTTCCGCCCCGGTCCGTGAGCCGACTCACGGACCGGGGCGGAGCCGTGTCACGGCCCGGGGTGGGGCCGGACTCCCCATCCCCCTTCCCTGCCGCGTCGCCACCTGCCACACTCGCGCCGTGGACATTCGGGGGGATGTCCCGGGCCGGACGGCCGGGGACGACGACACGCACGCGCCGGCACCGCCGCGCTTCGCCGCCGGACCCGTGCTCGCCGTGGCGGGCGCGATCGGCGGCCTCCAGATCCTGCTCTCCGGGCGCTACGGCTTCCACCGCGACGAGCTCTACTTCCTCGTCGCCGGCCACCACCCCGCCTGGGGCTACACCGACCAGCCGCCGCTCACCCCCCTGCTGGGCCGCGCCTCGACGGCCCTCTTCGGCGACAGCCCGACCGGTCTGCGGGCCGTCGCGGTGCTGCTGTGCGCCGGCACCGTCGTCCTGGTGGCCCTGCTCGCCCGGGAACTGGGCGGCGGCCGGCCCGCCCAGCTGCTCGCCGCGTGCGCCGCGGCCTGCTCGGCGATGGTGCTCGGCATCGGGCACATGCTCTCCACCGTCACCTTCGACCTCGCCGCCTGGCTGGCCGTCAGCCTGCTCACGCTGCGGCTGCTGCGCACCGGGGACCGCCGCTGGTGGCTCGCCGTCGGCGCGGCCTTCGGGATCGCCCTGCTCAACAAGGACCTCGTGGTGCTCCTCGCCGCCGTCCTGCTCCCCGCGATCCGGTGGACCGGCCCCCGCCGGGTGCTGCGCGGCTGGTGGGCCCCGGCCGGCGCGCTGCTCGCGGTGGCCCTCGTCCTGCCCAACCTGTGGTGGCAGGCCGCCCACGGCTGGCCCCAGCTGACCGTCGCGGGCGGCATCAGCGACAAGGACGGCCTGGCCAACCGCCTCACGTTCGTCCCGATGCAACTGCTCTACCTCTCCCCCGTCCTGATCCCCGTCTGGGTCGCCGGCTTCCGCCGTCTGCGGCACGACGCCGCCCTCGCCTGGGCGAAGCCCTTCGCGGTCGCCTATCCCGCCATCTGCCTCCTCGTCCTGATCAGCGGCGGCAAGCCCTACTACGCGATGCCGCTGCTCCTCGTCCTGACCGCCGCCGGCTGCGAACCGACGGTGCAGCGCGTCCGCACCGGCCGACCGGTGCGGTTCGCGGCCTGGCTGGCCGTGGGCGCCCTGGTGAACGTGGTGATCACCCTGCCCGTGCTGCCCGCCCGGCAGCTGCCGGTGGTGAGCTGGATCTACCCCGAGCAGGCCGAGCAGGTCGGCTGGCCCGAAGTCGCCGCCGCCGCGGGCGCCGGCTGGTCCGCCGTCCCGCCCGAACTCCGCTCCCGGGCCGTCGTCTTCACCAGCAACTACGGCGAGGCCGGCGCCCTCGCCCGCTACGGCGCCCGCTACGGCCTCCCCGCGCCGCAATCCGGCCACATGTCCTTCGCCGACTGGGGCCCGCCCCCGGACTCCGCCGACGGCCCCGTCCTCCTGCTCCACCCCGCGCCCTACCCCGAGGTGGAACGCGCCTTCACCGGCTGCCACGAGGTGGCCCGGGTCGACAACGGCCACGGCCTCGCCAACGGCGAGCAGCACGCCCCGGTCCTGCTCTGCACCGGCACCGTCGCCCCCTGGTCGAAGCTCTGGCCCCGACTGCGGCACTACTACTGACGGGGCCGCCCCGGCCCGGCCCGCTGCCGCCTAGCGTCGTCCCCGCGGGCCCGGGGCCAAACAGTCGGCAAACAGCCCCCACGGCGCCCCGGGCATGGCATAGCCTCACCCCGCTGCCATGCCATGGATCCGCCACAGGAGAGGCACCGCGAAGTGAACTTCCTTGTATCAAAGGCCCGTTGGTCAGGCATATTGCTCTCCGCCACGCTGCTGCTGGGCAGCTCCGCCGGGGTCGCCGCGGCCGAAGGACCGAGCCCGCTGCCCGCCCTCGCCGCCCCCGTCCCCGGCGTCGACCGGCTGCTCTCGCTCCCCGGTGCCAACTGGGCGCAGCGCGCGCTGGTCAGCGCGGACGGCACCCGCGCCTACGTCGGCGAGGAGACGGGCACGGGCAACCGGCTGGACGTCATCGACACCCAGAGCGGCGCGTTCGTCGCCCAGGTGCCCACCGGTGGCGACCCGTGGAGCGGTCCCAAGGCCTTCAGCCCGGACGGCGCGGTCGTCTACCTGATCACCAAGGACACCCTGAACGTCTTCGACACCGCGACGAACACCCTGCGCGCGAGCGTCGCGCTGCCGGACCAGCCCCGCCCGGCCGGCTGGCAGTCCGGCTCGCCGACCGGCCTCGCGGTCAGCCCGGACGGGTCGAAGGTGTACCTCGCCGAGACCGGGCCGAACAGCGGCACCGTCCCCGGCACGGCGTTCCAGCCCGGGCGGCTGCTCACCTTCTCGGCCGCGCAGGCCGCGTTCACCGGCGCCGTCGCGCTGCCGACGGTCGAGCCGCGCGAGGTCGTCGTCCGCCCGAACGGCGCGGACGCGTACGTGAGCGCGGCCGAGGGCCTGGTCCACGTGGACGTCTCGGGCGCGCAGCCGACGGTCGTGCGCACCGTCACCTCGCCCGGGTTCGTCGACGAGCTGGCGCTGACCCCGGACGACACCCGGCTGTACGCGCTGACCAGGCCGGACGGCCGGGTCCAGGTGGTCGACCTCGCCGCCGACGCGCTGACGGCGACGATCGACCTCGGTACCGGCCTGCGCCAGGTGCCCGGCTTCGCGCTGAGCCCGGACGGCGGCCGGCTGTACGTGCTGGAGGACACCCAGCTGCCGGGCCCGACGGTGGCCGCGTACGACACGGCGACCAACCGGCCCGTGCCGACGGAGAACGTCGCGCAGTTCGACGTGGAGCACGGCACGAGCCTGACGATCGGTCCGGACGGCCACACCTTCTACGTGCCCGGGGTGAGCATCACCGACCGCCCAGGAACGTACCTGCAGATCGTCACGTTCTGACCCCACCTTCTGACCCCACCGCACGCGCCCGGGCCGCTCCACCGGCCCGGGCGTACGCTTTACCGAACGATTCGGACTCAGTGATCCGGCCCGTCCGCCACGTGCAGCCGCTGCTCCGCCCGGAAGTGCAGGAGCAGCACCGAGCGCACCGCCTCCCCGCCCAGCGCGGTGTACGCGTGCGGCAGCGCGGCGTCGAAGCCGACGTAGTCCCCCGGCCCGAGCTCGACCTCGCAGCCGTCGACCCGCACGCCGAGCCGCCCCGCCTGGACGACGGTGTGCTCGGTGCCCGCGTGCCCGGCCGAGTCCTGGGTGCCGCCGGGCCTGACCCGCTGGTCGTACACCTCGAACACGGTGTCCCCGGCCTCGATCCGGCGCAGCGGCCGCAGGTCGACGCCGGCCCCGCTGAGCGGTTCGACGCCGGCGGCGCGGACCACCGTGACGCCGCCGCCCGGGGCGCCCTCGACGAGGTCGGAGATCGGCACGCCGAGCACCCTGGCGAGCCCGAACACCGTCTCCAGGGTGGGGTTGCCGGTGCCGGACTCCAGCTGGGAGAGCGTCGCCTTGCCGATCCCGGCGCGCCGCGACAGTTCGGACAGGGAGAGGCCGCGCGCGGCCCGCAGGCGCTTCAGGTTGGCGGCGAGCACGCCCCGCACGGAGCCCTCGGAGTCGCCCACGGAAATCCCCTTCTCTCCGAGCGTCGTTCGGTATACCGTACGGGACGCGACCGCACCCGCACCCCGACCCAGCCCCAGATCCAGCCCTGGAGACGGCACATGACCGAGCCCACCCAGCCCACCGAGTCCCGGCCGGCCGACACCATCAAGTACCGCAAGAACGGCCTGACCCGCGGCGTCACCGACGAACTCGCCGACAGCATGCGCCACGGCTGGGCCGACACCGAGCGCGGCGACCTCGCGCCGATCGCCCAGGCCGCGCACACCGCCCGCCGCCGCGCCGAACTCGCCGCCGCCTTCCCGGGCGAGACGCTGGTGGTCCCGGCCGGCAACCCCAAGGTCCGCGCCAACGACACCGACTACCCGTTCCGCCCGTCCTCCGACTACGTCTACCTCACCGGCGACCAGTCCCAGGACGGCGTACTCGTCCTCTCCCCGGCCGGCGAGGCCACCCTCTATTTGCGCGACCGCTCCGACCGCGGCAACGGCGAGTTCTGGCTCGACAACCACGGCGAGCTGTGGGACGGCCGCCGCAACAGCCTCACCGAGAACGAGCGCCTGCTGGGCCTGCCCTGTCGCGACGTCCGCGCCGTGCGGGCCGACCTGCGTACCGTCACCGGACCGGTCCGCGTCCTGCGCGGCCACGACGCCGGGGTGGAGGAGGCCCTGCACAACAGGATCACCGCCGAGCGCGACGAGGAGTTCCGGGTCTTCCTGTCCGGACTGCGCCTGGTGAAGGACGAGTTCGAGATCGCCGAGCTGCGCTTCGCCTGCGAGGCCACCGCCCGCGGCTTCGAGGACGTCGTCCGGGTGCTCGGCACCGACACCGAGACCGCCGAGCGCCTGATCGAGGGCACCTTCTTCGTCCGCGCCCGGGTCGAGGGCAACGACGTCGGCTACGGCACGATCGCCGCCGCCGGCCCGCACGCGACCACCATGCACTGGGTGCGCAACGACGGCCGCGCGAAGCCGGGCGACCTCCTACTCCTCGACGCGGGCGTGGAGACCAACGAGCTGTACACCGCCGACATCACCCGCACCCTCCCGATCAACGGACGCTTCGACGCGTTGCAGCGCAAGGTCTACGACGCCGTGTACGCGGCGCAGGAGGCCGGCATCGCCGCGGTGCGGCCCGGCGGCATGTTCCGCGACTTCCACCACGCCGCCCAGCGGGTGCTCGCCGAACACCTCACCTCCTGGGGCCTGTTCGGCGACCTCACCGCCGACAAGGTCTACGAGCTGGGCCTGCACCGCCGCTTCACCCTGGCCGGCACCGGCCACATGCTCGGCATCGACGTCCACGACTGCGCCCACTCCCGCACCGAGGACCACGTCGACGGCCCGCTGAAGCCGGGCATGGTGCTCACCGTCGAACCCGGCATCTACTTCCAGGAGGACGACCTGACCGTCCCCGCCGAGTACCGCGGCATCGGCGTCCGCATCGAGGACGACATCCTCGTCACCGCCGACGGCAACGAGAACCTCTCCGCCGCCCTCCCCCGCCGAGCCGACGCCGTCGAAGCCTGGCTGGCCGAACTGCGCGCCTGACCCGGTCGACTGCAACCGGTCGGCGGCCTGCGGCACCGTTTCGCCGCAGG
>NZ_JBFBDY010000216.1:0-10289 GCF_040683475.1 Kitasatospora sp. NPDC093558
GCGCGCACCGGCTCGACCTGCTCGACGCGGACGAGCCGCAGCGCTGCGCCGGCGAACCGCACGGCCCGGAGACGTTCGCCCCGGTGGTGGCCCGCCGGCTGGCCGCGCTCGACGCCGAGATCGCCCGGCTCACGCGGTTGCGCGAGCGGCTGGCCCCGCACGCCGCCGCCGGGCCGGCCCCGGACAACGAGGGCTGAGCGCGGGCACCGCGGAAAGGTACTCGACCGGCACGTCCACGACGGGGGCGTCGGCGTGCCGGGCGAGGGTCTTGGGCCGACGCTCACGTCGCGTCGGGGGCGAGGCGGGCGTCGAGGGGGGCGGGGGACGGGGTGGGCCACTGGATGCGGGTGGCGCACAGGGAGACGATCGCGGCCGAGGCGGCGACGGCGGCCATGCCCCAGACCAGGCCCGCGCCGTCGGCGATGAAGCCGATCACGGCGGGGCCGGCGAGCAGGCCGGTGGTGCCCATCGCGGCCACCAGGGACAGGGCGTCGGAGCCCCGGCGGGCCGCAGCGACGTAGACGCACGGGGTGACGGCCGCGACACCGAGGCCAACGCAGGCGAAACCGAGGAGGGTCGGCGCCACGCCGCCGGCGAGCAGGGCGAGGGCGAGCCCGGTGGCGGCCAGCAGGCTGCCGGCGCGGACGATCCGGCCGTCGCCGAAGCGGGTGCGCCAGCCGTCGGCGAAGATCCGGGCGAGGACCATCATGACCGAGACGACGGCGATGCCCAGCGGCGCGATACCGGCGCTCGCCTCGACGACGTCCTTGAGGTAGAGCGCCGACCAGTCGTTCATCGCGCCCTCGGTCACGGTGCCGAAGACCATCGCGAGGCCCATCCACAGCGTCGCCATCGCGGGGAGGGCGAACCGGCGCCGCTCCTTCTTCTCGGGCGCGGCCTCCTCCCCCGGCCCGTCCGCCACCAGCGCCGGGCGGGCGAGCGCGACCAGCGCGACCAACACCACGACCGCGACGCCGAAGTGCACCGCGAGCGTGTCGGTGAGCGCCGTGACGCCCGAGGCCAGCAGCGCGGCCAGCAGCGAGCCCGCGCTGAACGTCGCGTGCAGGCGGGACATCGTCGTGCGTCCGAAGCGGGCCTCCAGCGCCGCGCCCTGGGCGTTCATGGCGACGTTCAGGCAGCCGACCGCGACGCCGTCGCAGAACAGCACCACCAGCGTGACCGCGTAGTTCGGCACCACCGACAGCGCGAGCAGCACCCCGCCGAGCGCCAGGGCGGACAGCACCGACAGCAGCCGGGAGCCGAACCGCCGCATCAGCGCCGCCACCAGCGGGAAGGACACCGCCGCGCCGACCCCGCAGGTCATCAGCAGCAGCCCGATCTCCGCCTCGCTCAGGTCCAGCCTGGCCTTGAGCGCGGGCACCCGGGAGACCCAGGTGGCGTACTGGAAGCCGAGCACGAAGAACAGTGCGGCGATGGCGAGTTGGTGCCGGCGGAAGTCGTCGCGGACGCGGATCATGTGCATCAGCCCAGTTCGGTGGCGAGGGTGGGAACGAACACAGCGGTGGTGGCGGGCCGCAGCGGCATCGCCATGTAGACGGCCTCGGGGCCGTAGCTCGCGGGCAGTGCGACCTCGGGCCGCGCGCGGTAGCCGAGGGGGGCCCACACGGCCTGGGCGCCGAGGACGGCGACCAGGGAGACCGTCCGGTAGCCGGCCGCCAGCGCGGTGTCGTGCAGGTGGCGCATCAGCCGCGGGGCGAGGCCCCGGCCGCGCAACTCCTCGGCGATCACCAGGTCGTGGGCGTGCAGGTTGCCGGACGTGGAGGCGCCCCCGGATTCCGCCAGGCTCAGGTCCGGGCTGCGGAACAGCGGGTACGGCAGGGCGAGCAGGTAGCCGCCGACCCGGCCGCCGTGCTCCAGCACGTAGCAGGTGCCGGGCGAGGCCGCGTGCCGGGAGCGCAGCGCCTCGCGGCCCTCGGAGAGTCCGTGGTCGGCGTAGGCGCGGGCCTCCAGGGCGACGATGGCGTCCCAGTCCCCCTCCTCCACCGCGCGGATCCGGATGTCGGCGCTCACTCGCCGCCTCCTATGCAGCTGTACGGGAGCGGCTCGAAGCCGTTGAACCCCCGGGTGGTGTACGCGGCGGCGTACGCGCCGCAGGCGTGCACCCACACCGGGTCGCCGGAGGCGATCGCACGGGGCACCCGGACGAGCGCGTCCTCCGTCGTCCGGTACGCGTCGTCGCTGTCGCAGGTCGGGCCGGCGACGACGGCGTTGACGAACTGGCCGCCGGGGTGGGTCGGGAACTCCAGGCGGTACTGCAGCTCGTCCATCTCGTACAGGCCGTTGAACTTGCCGCAGCTCAGGTAGAGCCAGTCCGCCCGGCTGCCGTCGAGCTGGCGGCGCGAGGACAGCCGGGCCACGTGGGCACGGATCGCGCCGTGGTCGGCGACCAGGTGGCGGCCGGGTTCGACCAGGAACTCCAGTGGCCCGGACGAGAGTTCGCGCAGCCGGTCCATGCCCTCGCGGATGACGGCGAACATCTTGTCCAGCGGCGGGTACAGCGGCCGGCCGCGCCGGTCGAGCACCCCGAGGGCGGGCAGGCCGCCGCCGAGGTTGATGGTCGCGGGCGTGATGCCCCGCCAGTTGAGCGCCTCGACGACGGCGGCCAGCGCCTCGATCGCGGTGTGCCAGGCCTCGGCGGTCATCTGCTGCGAGCCGACGTGCACGGACAGGCCGGACGGGGTCAGGCCGGCCGCGCGAGCCGCCTCCAGCACCCGGACGGCGTCCTCCGGCGAGCAGCCGAACTTGCGGCTGAGGCCCCACAGCGCGCCCTCGCCGGTGGTCGCCAGGCGGCAGAACACCCGTGAGCCGGGGGCGTGTTCGGCGATCGCCGCGACGTCCTCCAGGCTGTCGGTGGCGAAGTCGCGCACGCCGAGCCGGTAGGCCTCGGCGATGTTCGCGTCGGACTTGATCGTGTTGCCGTAGTGGATCCGCCCGGCGCCCGCGCCGGTGCGCAGCGCTTGCGCGATCTCCTGCGGGGAGGCCGCGTCGAAGCCGGCGCCGAGGCCGGCCAGGCACGCGAGCACCTCGTCGACCGGGCAGGCCTTGAGGGCGAACCGGACTTCGGCGTCCGGGAGTTCGGCCCGCAGGGCGGCGTACTGGGCGGCGATGCCGTCGAGGTCGTAGATGATCCGGTCGTCGGTGGCGGCGGCGAGCGCGGCGCGCAGCGCCGACGGGTCGTGGACGCGCGCGGGCTCGTCGGGCCCCTGCGGGAAGGCGCCCTGCGCGAAGGCGCCCTGGAGGGAGGAGCGGTGCGGGGCGTGCGGGTGCACGGTCGTATGGAGCATGCTCTTGGGTGACATGTGGGTGCGGCTCCTGGTCCCTAGCGGGGCAACCGGTCGGCGGGCGTGGCCCGGCTCGCCCGGACGAGCGGACCCCACGCGTCGGTCAGCAGTGCGAAGTCCTCGATGTCGGCCTGCGCCTCGTCGAGCAGGACCTCCCGCAGGGGCGCCAGGTGCTCCGCGAACTCGGCGTACTTGCCGCCCAGTTGCCGGTAGCAGCGGTCGAGGACGGCGAGCCGCCGGTGGTTCTCCGCGCGGTCGGTCACGGCGCTGCGGCGGGCGGAGTCGGCGATGACGTCGGCGCGCACGCGGTGCCCGGCGTCGAGCAGCGCGTCGCCGGCGGCCTCCATCTCGGCATAGACCGGGTAGAGGTAGAGCATGGAGAGCAGGAACTTGGTGTAGCGCAGCTGGTAGGCGGTGAAGCCCGCGCCGATGCGCCGTTCCGGCGTGTAGTAGTTGACGATGTGCCGGTTGTGGACGACGCCGGGCAGGGTGGCGTCGCGGACGAGGTGCAGGAGGAAGTAGTCGCTGCCGATGGTCGCGGTGGCGGGTGGCAGCGGGACGCGTTCGTACACCTCGTGGTCGAGGGCGATGTTGCACATGTCGACGCGCCAGATGTCGGGCAGGTCGAGGACGGCGCGGTCGCGGGTGAACGGTTCGGTGCCGCCGCCGGTGAAGGACTCGGCAACGAGTTCGCGCCGCTGCTCCTCGGTGGCGCCGGTGGGTGCCCAGAGGCCGACGACCTCGTGGTAGACGCCGGGGTCGGCGTCGCGGATCTCGCCGAGGTCGACGGAGAGTTCACCGACGAAGGAGGCGCCGACGAGGCTGACGGGCTTGTCGGCGTGGGCCGGGTCGAGGGTGGTCTCGGTGACGGCGCCGGCCGCGTCGGCGGCCCGCAGGCCGAGGGTGGCGAGCTCGTGGTCGACGGGGAACACGGGCTCGCCGTCGAGGAGTTGGTAGTGGCTGTCGGAGTCGCGGCGGTGCACGGAGGTGCAGCCGAGGGCGGCGGCGATCAGGAACGCGCGGTTGGTGCACGCGCCGTAGGACACGGCGTCCGGCAGCATGAGGTCCAACAGCCGCTCGGGATAGTCCAGTTCGGAGCGTTCGATGACGTCCCGCAGGAAGGCGCGCTGGGCGTCCTCGTCAAGATGGTGGACGACGACGTGCTCGGTTCCGGGGAGCGCGGCGACGGCCTTGGCGTGCTCGTCGTACGCCGGCCCGTCCGCGGAGTCCAGGATCAGCAGGTGCACCTCGACGCCGAACGCCCGTGCCGCGTGGGCGGCTTCGGCGCCGGTCTCGGCGATCGTCCCGGCGCAGGCCCGGTTGGTCGGCAGGGTCAGGCATATTCTGCGCCGCACGCTACTCCCCCGCCCCGGTCGGATCCTCGCCGCCGGCCGATCCGCCGCTCCACGACCTGAGTCCGAGCAGCTTCTCGCCCAACTCGGTGAGCTCGGCGGGGCCGTAGCGCAGCGCCTCGGGCTTGTCCGCGTCGCCGACGAGGGTGCGGTTCCAGTCCGGTGTGCTCAGGGTGCGCCAGGAGTCGACGCGCGAGCGCCGCATGTCCTCGGCTTCCTCCAGGGCGGGCATCATCGACAGGTACTGCACGGCGCGGACGCCGCCGGCCGAGGTGTTGCGCTCGACGCCGTGGGCCAGCAGGCCGTTCCAGATCAGCAGGTCACCGGCCCGCAACTCGGGCCGGACCACCGGGAATTCGGCGCGGTCGACGTCCGGGCGGATCGGGTCGCGGTCGGCCGGCTGGGCGGCCTGCCACGCGTTGAACCGGCGGAACAGCTCCGGGTTGCACTGGAAGCCGCCGTGGTCGGGCTCGGTGTCGTTGAGCGCGATGATGCCCTGGACGCGCTGCGGCAGCATGCCGAGCGTGGTGTCGACGTCCCAGTGCAGCTCGATGTCGAAGCCGCGGTCGGTGGGTTCGATGAGCGCGCGGTCGCGGTTGCGGACGTTGGGCGGGTTGAGGTTGAGCCGGTCGAGGGTGACCCACAGCTCCTCGCAGTCCCACACGTCGACGAAGGCGTCGTAGACCCGCTGCGACTGGCGGCTGTCCCAGATCAGCTGGTGGTGGTAGGCCTCGACGAAGCCGTAGATGTGGAGGTGCTGGTCGAGTTCGTCGCGGTACTCGCGCTCCCGGTACCAGTCCTCGGGCCGGTCGGGGGACAACCCCTGGAAGTCCCAGGCGAAGTCGAGCAGGCGCCGGGCCGCCTCGGCCGGGACGGCCTCCTTCACGACGACGTAGCCGTACGTCCGCCAGAACGCGAGGTCCTCCTCGGACAGGACGCGCAGCGGCCGGGTCTTCCGGATGTCCCGCAGGGCCGTCTGCGCGAGGTAGGTCTCGCCGTCGGCGCTGAAGTAGGGGCGTTCGGAGGCGGCCCGGTGGAGATATCCGTCAGGCTTCGGCATGAGCAAGTCACTCCATGGTTCGTGGTCGACGCAGCGCTTCCCGGAGCTTCCCGGTTGGACGGGCGCGGGCGCGATGGACCGGAATTCCCACCGGATCGGGCGGCCAACTCGTCGGCTCGGCAGGGCACCTCACCCTGCCTCAGTCGTTGCCGAACGGCGCGTCACCTACGTTGGACTAGACCAACTAATGGTGTCAACCCTCAACTGCCGTTTGGCAATGGGGGAACCGCGCAGCTAAAGAGCGCGGCAACGACTCGCTTTATGTTTCGCCAACTGACATAAGCACGAGTATGTTTCGGGAATTGACATAACATCGGGACGGTCGGGCTGCCCACAGAGATCGCGCCTTGTCAGTGGCGGCTTGTATGTTGACCACCAAGCGGGGAGATGAGGTGAACGATCGGATGATCCGGTCCTACAAGTTCCTGCTGCGCCCGACGGTCCAGCAGGAGACTGCGCTGTCGGCGATGCTGCGAGATCACTGCTCGCTGTACAACGCGGCGTTGCAGGAGCGCCGGGACGCCTACCAGCACGCCTCCAGGACGCGTATCAAATACGGCGACCAGTCCTCTCAGCTGAAGGCGATTCGCGCGTTTGATCCGGATCAGGCACGGTGGTCGTTCTCGTCTCAGCAGGCCACCCTCCGGCGGCTCGACAAGGCGTTCCAGGCGTTCTTCCGCCGCGTGAAGAACGGCGAGAAGCCGGGCCATCCCCGGTTTCGTGGGGTGAACTGGTTCGACACGGTGGAGTTCCCGAAGGACGGGGACGGCTGCCAGTGGGACTCCACCGTGCACGATCCCATCACTCGCGTCCGACTGCAGGGCGTCGGGCACATCCGCGTGCACCGACACCGCCCGGTCAGGGGGCGGGTCAAGACGATCAGCGTCAAGCGCGAGGGCCGGCAGTGGTACGTCGTTCTCGCCTGTGATGAGGTACCCGCCGAACCGCTCCCGGCCACGGGCGCGGCCGTGGGGATCGACATGGGCGTGAGGCGCTTCCTGACCACCCACACCGGCGGCCACCTGCCCAACCCGCGCCACGGCAAGCGCTACGCCGAAGCCCTTGCTGAAGCCCAACGTGCGTTGAAGGCGTTCCCCAAGACCCGCCCGGACCAGCGCAGCGCCAAGCACCGCCGGGCGGTGGAGACGGTCTCCAGGCTGCACCGTAAGGTCCGGCGCCAGCGGCTCGACCACGCACACAAGGCCGCTCTCGAACTGGTCCGCGCCTACGACAAGATCGGCCACGAGCGTCTGAACATCGCTGGCATGGTCCGAGCACCCAAGCCGAAGCCTGCCCCCGAGCAGCCCGGCACGTTCCTTCCGAACGGGGCCGCCGCCAAGGCCGGGCTGAACAAAAGCATTCTCGACGCGGGTTGGGGGGTGTTCTTGGGTATCCTCGCGAACAAGGCTGAAAGCGCCGGTCGCGTTGTGATCGCCGTGGACCCCCGTGACAGCTCCCGCACGTGCCCGCGCCCGGCGTGCAGGCACGTGGCAGCGGAGAACCGCGACGGGGAGAGATTCCTCTGTGTCAAGTGCGGCCACCGTGATCACGCTGATCGCGTGGGCGCACTCAATGTCGCCATCAGGGCCGGGCTGGTCCTTCCCGACGCGGCATAAGCCGCCGGGGGAGAAGCCCCGCGCTCGCGCGGGGAGGAGTCACGAAGGAGCTCACCGAGAACGTCGGTTCCAGGGGCCCGGCCCGGCGGCACGCCGTACGTTTTCCGTATGGCACGCTGCTCTCGAGCCGCCCGGCTCGCCCCGCCCAGCTGGCTGACCGCGGGGCTGCTGCCGGCCCGTGCGCCCATCCCGTGGGCCGCCGCCGCCCGGGCCTCGGTGGCGCTCGCCGCGCCGCTCGCGGTCGGGACGGCCGCCGGGCGGCCCGGGTACGGCGCGCTGGTGTCGATGGGCGCGCTGTCCGGCGTCATCGGGGACACCGCGGACGCCTACCGGATGCGGGTGTTCAACATCGCCGTGCCGCAGCTGTTCGGCGCCCTCGGCGTGCTCCTGGGCACCCTGGTCTTCCACGAGGGCTGGACGGCCGTCGTCGTGCTGACGGTGATCGCGCTGGTCTCCGGCATGATCTCGTCGATCGGCGCGGTCGCGTCGGTGTCCGGGCTGCTCCTGCTGCTCAACGCCGTGGTCGGGGCGGGCCTGCCGCTGCCGTCCCCCTGGTGGCTGCCGCCGCTGCTGCTCCTGGCGGGCGGCGGGGTCGTGCTCGTCCTCACCCTGCTCGCGTGGCCGCTGCGCGGCGGCACGCCCGAACGCGCGGTCGTCGCCGGCACCTACCGGGCCGTCGCCGACCTCCTGGAGGCCACCGGCTCCCCCGGCTACGACGCGACGCGCCAGGCACTCACCCAGTCGCTCAACCACTCCTACGACCTGCTGCTCGCCCGCCGGGCCCGGCGGCACGGCCGCTCGCGCACCCTCGTGCGGCTGCTCGCCCAGCTCAACGCGGTGATCCCGGTGGTCGAGGCGGCCTCCGCGGCCCAGCTGCGCCCGAGCGACCTCGGCCCGCTCCCGGCCGCCTACCCGGCGGCGGTGCGGCGGCTCGCGGACGCCGTCGAGGCGGGCCGCGGCGGGCCGGCCACCGGGTCCGCGCAGCCCCCTCTACCGGAGCCCGCCGGGCCGTCCACCCGGGCACTGGACGAGGCCATCGGGCACGCCGCCACCGTCGTGCGGGAGGACGCGCCGGACCCGTACGCCGCCGACGACCGCCTCGGCCGGCCCGCCGGCCTGCACGAACGCACCCGGCGGGCGGCCCGGGCCCTCCTGCTGTCCGGCGCGTCCTGGCGGTACGGGCTGCGGCTCGCGCTGTGCATCGGCCTCGCCCAGGTGCTCGTGTCGGTGATCGCGGTGCCCCGCTCGTACTGGGTCACGCTCACCGTCACGTTCGTCATGAAACCCGACTTCGGCTCGGTGTTCTCCCGGGCCGTGCTGCGCGCCTTCGGCACGGCCGCCGGGCTGCCGATCGCGATGCCCGTCCTCGCCGAGGTCCCGCACGGCTGGTGGGACGTGCCGGTGATGGCGCTGCTCGCGACGCTGATCCCGGCGCTGTCCGCCAAGGGGTACGCGTTCCAGACGGCGGCCATCACACCGGTCATCCTGCTGCTCTCCGACCTGCTCAACCACCAGGGCTTCCACCTCGTGCTGCCCCGGCTCGTCGACTCGCTGATCGGCTGCGCCATCTCGCTGCTGGCCGGCTACCTGCTGTGGCCCGAGTCCTGGCACACCCGCATCGGCGACCGCCTGGCCGAAGCCGTCGCCGACACCGCCTCCTACGTCTCGCTCGCCTTCACCACCGGCCCCGGCCGCGACGAGCCCGCCCGCGCCCGCTACCGGCGGCGCCTCTACCGGGACCTCTCCACCGTGCGCAGCGAGTTCCAGCGCGCGCTCACCGAGCCCCCGCCGGTCGGCGCCCGGGCACAGGCGTGGTGGCCGCTGGTGATCGCCGTCGAGCGGATCGTCGACACCACGACGGCGACCAGGGTCCGCGTCGAGCACGGCGCCCCCGTCCCGACCCGGGCCGAGGTGGCCGCGGTCACCCGCGAACTCACCGACCTGGCCGAGGCGCTGCGCACCGGCGCCGCGCTGGCACCGACGGAGGAGATGGCCCCCGACTGCGCCCTGTCCCGCATCCACCACGAGGTACGGGCGGCCCGGGCGGTGGCGGCGCCCACCGGCTAGGGGTCGGGCCTCAGCGCCTCGGCACCCACTGGTCGCGCGGCGTCCGGCGCCTCCCCCGCCGGGCGGTTCAGTCCTGGATGCGGCGCCAGGGGCGGTCGGCCTCCAGGGCGAAGGCGAGCTCCAGGAGGAGGCGCTCCTGGCCGTGGGCGGCGGAGAGGTGGACGCCGATCGGGAGGTCGTTCGGGGCCGCGCCGGTGGGCAGGGCGATGCCGGGGCCGCCGGTGACGTTGTTGACCGGGGTGAAGGCGACGTAGCGCAGCAGGCGCTCGATCAGCTCGTCGTAGGCGACGTTCGGGCTCAGGTGGCCGATCGGCGGGGCGACGTGGGCGAGGACCGGGGACAGGATCGCGTCGTGGGTGCGGAAGATGCCCGCGTACGTGGCCTCGGCGGCCCGCAGCCGGCGCAGCACGCCCGGGGTGCGGCGGAACTCGCCCTGGAAGCTGCGGCGCAGGCCGGTGGTGAGGCCGTCGAGGTCGCGGGCGCGGAAGCCGGGGTCGAGCATCAGCTTGCCGGTGACGGCGAGCGCCCAGGCGATGTAGCCCCAGTAGGAGACGAAGTCGCGGGAGAACTCCTCGTCGAAGGGCAGGGTCGTCGGTTCGACGTGGTGGCCCAGGGCCTCCAGGCGGGCGGCGGTCTCCTCGACGGCGCGGCGGGTGGGCTCGTCGGTCTTGGCGATCGGCGAGTCCACCACGAGGCCGATCCGCAGCCTGCGCCGCCCGGGGCCCTCGACCAGGCCGATCGGCGGCAACTGCGGGTCGGCGCGGTGCCGTTCGGCGGCGGCGAGGAACGCGGCGGTGTCCCGGACGGAGCGGGTGACGACGCCGTCGGTGACGATGTCGAGCGGGAGCTTGCCGCCCTGCGGGTTGGTGACCAGCCGGCCGCGGGTGGGCTT
>NZ_JBFBDY010000217.1:0-10240 GCF_040683475.1 Kitasatospora sp. NPDC093558
GCCCGCGGGCGGGGTCAGGGGCCGGGGATGCGCACTCGCATCGTCAGGCCGCCACCGGGGCGCGGAGTGGCCTCGATGGCGCCGCCGTGGGCGCGGACCACCGAGCGCACGATGGACAGGCCGAGCCCGACCCCCTTGTCGCTGCGGGTGCGGTCGGCGCCCTTGATCCGGCGGAACGGCTCGAAGATGTGCTCCAGTTCGTACTGCGGCACCACCGGGCCGGTGTTCGAGACGACCAGCTCGCCGCCGCCCGGCACCTCGGCCGTGGTCAGCTCGACCCAGCCCCCGGCGGTGTTGTAGCGGACGGCGTTCTGCAGCAGGTTGAGCGCGATCCGCTCCAGCAGGACCCCGTTGCCCGAGGCCACGGCCGGATCGAGCGTCGAGCGCAGCTCGACCTCGCGCTTGTCGGCCTCCGAGCGGGTCTGCTCCAGCGCCCGGGAGGCCACCTCGGACAGGTCGACCGGGCGGCGCTCGGTGAGCTCGTTGTCGCTGCGGGCGAGCAGCAGGAGGCCTTCGACGAGCTGCTCGCTGCGCTCGTTGGTGGCCAGCAGGGTCTTGCCGAGCTGCTGGAGGTCGGGCGAGGCGGCCGGGTCGGAGAGCTGGACCTCCAGCAGGGTCCGGTTGATCGCCAGCGGCGTGCGCAGTTCGTGCGAGGCGTTGGCGACGAAGCGGCGCTGGGAGTCGAACGAGCGGTCCAGCCGGTCGAGCATGTCGTCGAAGGTGTCGGCGAGCTCCTTGAGCTCGTCGTCCGGCCCGTCCAGCTCGATCCGCCGGTGCAGGTCGGAGGAGGCCACGTCGCGGGCGGTGCGGGTGATCCGGCCGAGCGGGCGCAGCACCCGGCCGGCCATCGCGTAGCCGGCCGCGAAGGCGATCACGGCGAGGCAGACGAGGACGGTGAGGGACTTGCGCAGCAGTGTGTTGAGCGCCTGGCTGGACTGGGCGGCCTGGTAGTTGGCCAGCCACCGGTCCAGCGTCGCCTGGTTGGCGATGGTGAGGCCGTCCGGCGTGTTGACCTGGATGTTGCCGGTCGGGCTGCTGAGCACGAGGTGCGGCAGCGCGGAGTCCTGGAGGGCCTGGCGGTTGAAGTAGTACATCACCAGCAGCAGGACGATGCCCGCCATCAGGAACATCCCGCCGTAGAGCAGGGTGAGCCGCATCCGGATGGTGGGTCGGAACGGCAGCCAGGCGAGCATGCCGTCGCCGGGGACGTAGGTCTCGTGCGTCGACTGGTGGAGCCGGGGCGCGCGCGGGGGGTGTGCGGGCTTGGGCGGTACGACGCGCGGGCCGCCGGCGGGCGCGCCGGAGGGCCCGCCGGCCGGGGGCGGGGTGGTCATGATGGTCCTCTCGGGGCGACCGCCGGGTGGGGGCGGGCGCTGTTCGGTGGGAAGCCGGGGGCGGGCTCCGGTCAGATCCGGTAGCCGGAGCCCGGCACGGTGACGATGACCGGCGGGTCGCCGAGCTTGCGGCGCAGCGTCATGACGGTGACGCGCACGACGTTGGTGAACGGGTCGGTGTGCTCGTCCCAGGCCTTCTCCAGGAGCTGTTCGGCGGAGACGACGGCGCCGCCGGCGCGCATCAGGACCTCCAGGACGGCGAACTCCTTGGGGGCGAGCTGGACGGTGCGTCCGTCGCGGATGACCTCGCGGCGGCCGGGGTCGAGCGAGATGCCGGCGCGCTCCAGGACGGGCGGCAGCGGAACGGTCGCGCGGCGGCCCAGCGCCCGGACCCGGGCGACGAGTTCGCTGAAGGCGAACGGCTTCGGAAGGTAGTCGTCGGCGCCGATCTCCAGGCCCTCGACGCGGTCGCTGATGTCGCCGGAGGCGGTCAGCATGATGACCCGGGTCGCCAGGCCCTGCTCGACCACCTTGCGGCAGACGTCGTCGCCGTGGACGAGCGGCAGGTCCCGGTCGAGCACGACGACGTCGTAGTCGTTGACCGCGATGCGCTGGAGCGCGGCCTCCCCGTCGTACACCACGTCGACGGCCATCGCCTCGCGGCGCAGGCCGGTTGCGACGGCCTCGGCGAGCAGCTGCTCGTCCTCGACGACGAGAACCCGCACGGTCGTTGTCCCTTCTCCAGGCCGGCCCCGGAAGCGGACGCGCGGCTCCGAACGTGCCTCCATCCTGCCTGGTCCTTCGGTAAAGCAGCGATAAGCTGCCACTCGGGCAGGTTCGCCCGGCTCCCCCCGGTCACGGTTCGCATCCGCAGCACTCCGATTGGACTGTGACACGGGCAACTTTCTCGTCCGGGCAGGTTTCCCGGCGCCCGGTGCGGGGAGGACAGCTGCACACCCGCGATCTGGCCCTTGGCCGGTCGCACCCACCCGCCGTGCGTTCATCCGCGCCGGCCTTGGGGCTGGGACGTCACCGGGAGCGGCCGAGGGGCCGTCTCCGCGCCCGACCGGAGCAGCAGACCGTCGGCCAGGGCGCTTCCGTCGACCGGACCACCTCAGGGCGGAGAACGCACGACCGTGCACGTCCGACACAGTAAGGGGGCCCGTATGGACGCCTTCAAGGCCGGAATCCTGCAGCGCATAGCCAACGCCGAGCAGGACCTGCACCGCGCGATCGAGGCCGGGGACGAGTTCCTCGCCGAGGTGGAGCAGTCCGAGCTGGACGACCTCCGCCGACTCGCCGCCGAGCACGGAGTGGACACCGTGCTCGACCGTCACCGCACCGCCGCGTGACGCTCCGCAGCACCTGACCCCGTCGCCGGTCCTCCGGCACCAGCGGCCCTGCGGGGGCCGTGCGAAACCCCCAGGCCCTGGCATCCCCCGTATGCCAGGGCTCTTCGTTTGCCCGGCCCAACCGGGCCCGTCTGGCCTTAGGGGCAAAGTTTTACCCCCGAGGCAGGTCGCGCCTCGGGGGCAGTGGTTCGACCCGGCGCTCAGTCCGCCCAGGCGCGCAGCGCGGCCAGGCGCTCCTGGAGCGGCTCGTACACGCCGGGGGCGGCGGCGACGGTGAGATCGCCGTCGGGGCCCTGCCCCGGCCGGCCGCCGGTCAGGGCGCCGGCCTCGGCGGCGATCAGGCAGCCGGCGGCGCGGTCCCAGGGGGCCAGGCCGCGCTCGTAGTAGCCGTCCAGCCGCCCGGCGGCGACGTCGCACAGGTCCACCGCGGCGGCGCCGCCCCGGCGGATGTCCCGCACCTCGGGCATCAGGGCCAGCAGCACCTCGGCCTGCCGGACCCGCACCGCCTCGACGTAGTTGAAGCCGGTGCCGATCAGCGCCTGTCCCCACGGCGGGGCAGGGCGGGCGGAGATCGGCGCGCCGTCGAGGTGGGCGCCGCGGCCGACGACGGCGTGGAACAGCTCGCCGCGGGCCGGCGCGTAGACGACGCCGACGACCGCCCGGCCGTCCACCTCGGCGGCCACGCTCACCGCCCACGAGGGCAGCCCGTACAGGTAGTTGACCGTGCCGTCGAGCGGGTCGACGACCCAGCGCACGCCGCTGGTGCCGGCCCGGTCGGCGCCCTCCTCGCCGAGGTAGCCGTCCTGCGGGCGGCGGTCGGCGATCAGCTCCAGGACGAGCTTCTCGGAGGCGAGGTCCATCTCGGTGACCACGTCGACCGGGCTGCTCTTGGTGCCGGCCACGCCCAGGTCGGCGGGCCGGCCGTCGCGCAGCAGGGTGCCGGCCTTGCGGGCGGCGTCCAGGGCCACGTCGAGCAGGTCGTCGAGCAGCCGGGCGTCGGGCAGGGCGGGGCTGGACACGGGTGATCTCCTCCGGGACGGGGTCAGCGCTCGGCGGCGGCCGGGCGGGGGGCGCGCGGGTTGGGGCAGCAGGCGACCGCGCACACGTCGTGGCTGGGCCCGAGCGTTCCGAGGGCGCAGCGGGTCACGCCCTCGCCGCGCTCGGTGGCGGCCCGCTCCAGGACGAGCTCGCGCACGGCGGCGGTGAACCGCGGGTCGGCGCCGACGGTGGCGGCGCGGGCCACCGGCAGGCCGAGCTCGGCGGCCTTGGCGACGGCCTCGGTGTCGAGGTCGTACTTGACCTCCATGTGGTCCGAGACGAAGCCGATCGGGACCATCACGACGGCCGGCGCGCCGTCGGCGTGCTGGGCCTCCAGGTGGTCGCAGATGTCCGGCTCCAGCCACGGGATGTGCGGGGCGCCGCTGCGGCTCTGGAAGACGAGCTCCCACGGCCGGCCGGCGACACCGGTGCGCTCGGCGACGGCCTCGACGATCAGCCGGGCGACGTCCAGGTGCTGGGCGACGTACGCGCCGCCGGGCTCGCCGCGCGCCGGGTCGTCCGGGGCGCCGGAGGTCTCGGCCATCGCGTCGGGGATGGAGTGGGTGGTGAACGCCAGCCGGGCGCCGGCCCGCACGCCGGCGGGCAGCTGCTCGAGGGCGGCGACGGTGGCCTCGGTCATCGGCCCGACGAAGCCGGGGTGGTTGTAGAAGTGCCGCAGCTTGTCGACGCGCAGCTCGGGGGCGCCCTCCTCGGCGAGGGTGGCGAGCGCGTCGGCGAGGTTCTCGCGGTACTGGCGGCAGCCGGAGTAGCCGGCGTAGGCGCTGGTGGCGAGGACGGCGATCCTGCGGTGGCCGTCGGCGGCCATCTCGCGCAGGGTGTCGGTCAGGTAGGGCGCCCAGTTCCGGTTGCCCCAGTAGACCGGCAGGTCCAGGCCGTGCTCGGCGAAGTCCTTGCGCAGCGCGGCCAGCAGCTCGCGGTTCTGCCCGTTGATCGGACTGACCCCGCCGAACATGAAGTAGTGCTTGCCCACCTCCTTCAGGCGTTCCTTCGGGATTCCCCGGCCGCGGGTGACGTTCTCCAGGAACGGCACGACGTCCTCGGGGGCCTCGGGTCCACCGAAGGAGAGCAGCAGGAGGGCGTCGTAGGGAGCGGCGCCGGAGAGGGAGGGTTTGCGCGCGTCGGACATGGCACCGATCCTGCCATTGAGGGGCCGGAGCCCGTCGGCGGGGCCGCGCGAGCGACCGGGAAATACCGTTTGCCAACATACGTAAGCTGTGTTCAACCGCCTTGTTCCTTACCCCGACGGAGCTTCCGCGTGCTGTCCAGCTACCGCCAGATATTCGCCGCCCCCGGCACGCTGGCCTTCTCCGCCGCCGGGTTCCTGGCCCGGCTGCCGATATCGATGACCGGCATCGGCATCGTGACGATGCTGTCCCAGCAGCGCGGCTCCTTCGGGGTGGCGGGCCTCGTCTCGGCGACGCTGGCGATCGCCGCCGCGGTGCTCGGGCCGGCGGTGTCCTGGCTCATCGACCGGCACGGGCAGCGCCGCGTCGCGCTGCCCGCCGCCGCGCTCTGCATCTCCGCCGCGACCGGGCTGCTGCTCTGCGCCCACTTCGACGCGCCGGACTGGACGCTCTTCGTGTTCGCCGTCGGCATGGGCGTCATGCCCAGCGCCGGTGCCATGGTCCGCGCTCGCTGGGCCCACCTCTACCGGGACAAGCCCGCGCGGCTGCACACCGCCTACTCGTTCGAGGCGGTGGTCGACGAGTTCTGCTTCATGGTCGGCCCGATCCTCGCGGTGAGCCTGGCCACCAACGTCTTCCCCGAGTCCGGCGTGCTCGCGGCCGGGCTCGCGCTCACCGTCGGCATCGTCTTGTTCACCGCCCAGCGGCGCACCGAACCACCGGTCCACCCGGCCGCCGCCCGCAGCGGGCGCAGCGCCATCCTCAACCCCGGTCTGGTGGTGCTGGTGCTCACCTTCATCGCCACCGGGGCGATCTTCGGCTCGGTCGAGATCGTCACCGTCGCCTTCGCCCGGGCCCAGGACCACGAGGGGCTCGCCGGCACCGTCCTCGCCGTGTGGGCGCTCGGCTCCGGCCTCGCCGGCATGGTCTACGGCGCGCTCAAGCCCACCAGCCCCCTGGCGAATCGTTTCGTCGTCGGCGTCGTGATGATGGCGCTCACCATGATCCCGGTGCTGCTCGTCGCCGAGGCGATCCAGGGCCTCGGCGGGCTGCTCGCCACCGGTGCCGTCCTGCTGCTCGCCGGCCTCGCCATCTCGCCCACCCTGATCTCCGCGATGGCCCTCGTCGAGCGGCTCGTCCCGGCCGCCCAGCTCACCGAGGGCATGGCCTGGACCACCACCGGCCTCGCGCTCGGCGTCGCCCTCGGCTCCTCGGCCGGCGGCTGGGTGGTCGACGCCTCCGGCGCCGCCGCCGGCTACTGGGTGCCGCTGGTCGCCGGCGTCTTCGGCGTCCTGGTCGCCCTCGGCGGCCTGCGCACCCTGCGGGCCGGCCTGCCCGCGGCCGAGCCCGAGGCGCCCGCCGTCGAACCCGTAGACCTCGGACGGTGAACTGACTAATCTCCTCCCTACTCGCGGGCCTACCCGCGGGTAGGGGGCCTCGCGGCCCCGTGCACAGGCCCCACCGGCGGCCCCCACCGCCCGGACCCCCGCCGACCCCGGTCGGCCACGGAGCAGGAGGCAGCCCGATGCCCCAGGCCAGTACCGCGACGGCCACCCGCTGGACCAACTGGGCCGGCAACCAGAGCGCCCGGCCCGTGCGGGTCGCCGCGCCCGGCACCGCGGAGGAACTGGCCAGGGAACTGCGGCGCGCCGCCGACCAGGGCCGCACCGTCAAGGCCGTCGGCTCCGGCCACTCCTTCACCGCGATCGCCTCCGCAGGCGACGGCGTCCAGATCCGCCCGCACGCGCTCACCGCCGTCCGCGGGATCGACCGCGAGGCCGGCACCGTCACCGTCGAGTCCGGCCTCCCGCTGCACCGGCTCAACCGGCTGCTCGCCGCCGAGGGCCTCTCGCTCACCAACATGGGCGACATCGAGGTCCAGACCGTCGCCGGCGCCACCAGCACCGGCACCCACGGCACCGGCCGCGACTCCGGCTCGCTCGCCGCACAGATCCGCGCCCTGGAGATCGTCCTCGCCGACGGCACCGTCCGGCACTGCTCCCCCACCGAGAACCCGCGGCTCTTCCAGGGCGCCCGGCTCGGCCTCGGCGCGCTCGGCGTGATCACCGCGCTCACCTTCGGCGTCGAGCCGTCCTTCCTGCTCACCGCCCACGAGCAGCCGATGCCCTTCGACGAGGTCCTGGAGCGCCTCGACGACCTCACCGCCGTCAACGAGCACTTCGAGTTCTACTGGTTCCCGCACACCGACCGCTGCAGCACCAAGCGCAACAACCGCAGCCAGGGGCCGGCCGCCCCGCTGCCCCGGTTCAAGGGCTGGCTGGAGGACGACTTCCTCTCCAACACCGTGTGGGAGGGCGCCTGCCGGGTCGGCCGCCGCTTCCCCGCCAGCATCCCCGCCATCGCCTCGCTGGCCAGCCGGGCGTGGTCCGACCGCAGCTACACCGACACCTCGCACAAGGTGTTCACCAGCCCGCGCAAGGTCCGCTTCGTCGAGATGGAGTACGCGGTGCCGCGCGCCGCCGTCGCCGACGTGCTGCGCGAACTGAAGGCGCTCGTCGAACGGTCCGACTGGCGGATCAGCTTCCCGGTGGAGGTCCGCTTCGCCCCCGCCGACGACCTCTGGCTCTCCACCGCCTCCGGCCGCGACAGCGCCTACATCGCCGTCCACCTCTACCGGGGCACCCGCGACCAGGGCTACTTCACCGGCGTCGAACAGCTGATGGCCGCCCACCAGGGCCGCCCCCACTGGGGCAAGCTGCACACCCGCGACGCCGAGTACCTCGCCGGGGTCTACCCGCACTTCGGCGACTTCACCGCCCTGCGCGACGAGGTCGACCCCGGCCGCCTCTTCGCCAACCCGTACCTGCGCCGGGTCCTCGGGGACTGACCGGCTAACCGGCGGGGGTCTCCGCGGCGGGCGCCGGCGCCTGCGACGCCGGGGCCTGGCTCGGCGCGGGCGGCTGCGGAGTCGCCCCGCCGGTCGGCTTCCCGCTGCCGCCCGCCGACGGGGACGCGCCGGAGGTGGGCGTCCCGCTCGGGCTCGGCTCCGGGGTCCGTGTCGGGTCCGCCGACGGCGACCCGCCGGAGCTCGGCGTCCCGCTCGGGCTGCCGCTCGGCTCCGGCCGCGGCTTCGACGTCGCCGGGGACGACGCCCCGCCCGACGGCACCCCGCCGCCCTGCTCGTGCCCGCCACCGGACGGGCGGCCCGTCGGATCGCCGGCCGGCGGCTTGGACTCCGTGCTCACCCTGCCGCCGAACGACGTGCCACTGCCCGTCTGCCCCGTCACCGTCGCCGACACCGGCTGCCCCGTGGCCACCTCGAACACCACGATCGGCGCCATCGCCAGCACGAACACCAGCCCCGACACCGCCGCGTACGTCCGCCACGTCCACCGCCGGCGCGCCCGCACCACCTGCGGCTCGTTCCACTCCGACGAGATCACCGGAGGCGTCGGCGCCACCGCCGCGGCCGCGTCGTCCGCCGGCACCTGCCGCAGCCCGTTCACCGTCTGGTTCGGCCCGCGGTCCACCGCCTCGCGCAACTGCTCGCCGGTGCGCCTGAAGAGGTGCTGGAACACCGCACCGCCCGTGGTGGCCCCGACGCTCACCACCGCCGCGCCCATGATCGTGCCGTAGACCCCGAGTTCGGACGCCAACAAGGCGCCCACCACCGCGGCCAGCGCGCTCGCCGCGACCTGAGCCACACTCAGGTCGATCCGCCTGCGCTCGTCCTTCCCGCCCTCCTCGACGGGCTCCCGCTCCGGCATCGACATCCCTCGGTCCGTACGACTGTTCTTCGAACAAGACACTCCATCTTGCCCAAAGAAGGACACAAGGGACGAAAATCCGGTTCTTCCCTCCGGGATTGTGTGAAGATGATCACCGTTCATCCGGCAGCGGCCCGCCGCCCGGGGCGCGCGCTCTTGAGATTCCCGTGAATCGCGGGAGACTTGAGCGGCGAGCCGCCCCTTCGGATGCCACGAATGGAGTACTGTTCGTAAAGCCTGAGCCTTGGGTCGACTTGTCGACTGCCAGTACCACGGCAACTTGACGAAGAGCCACGACACAGGCACGCACGGCGACGCCGGTCCCGGATCGTCGCGAAACACTCCGCGTGCGAGGACGGCCGGGACACCCAGGCGCGACGTCGACGGATGACGTGGCAAAAAGGCAACCGTGCCACAGCGGCGTTCACGGGCGTGAGCCCGACACGCCGGGGAACTCAGCAAGGTTGTGGCCAGTCGCGAGCGGGCAGGCCACACTCAGTACGGGAGCAGCGACGCAGGTGACGTCGGCAGGCACCACCCGGGAGGTAACCGTGCCCGAACTGCGGGTTGTGGCCGTCAGCAACGACGGCACACGGCTGGTGCTCAAGGCTGCCGACAGCACGGAGTACACCCTCCCCATCGACGAGCGGCTGCGCGCCGCCATCCGCGGCGACCGCCCGCGCCTCGGCCAGATCGAGATCGAGGTCGAGAGCCACCTTCGCCCCCGGGACATCCAGGCGCGGATACGAGCCGGAGCCTCCGCCGAGGAGGTCGCCCAGGCCGCCGGCATCTCCGTCGACCGGGTCCGCCGCTTCGAGGGCCCCGTCCTCGCCGAACGCGCCTTCATGGCCGAGCGCGCCCGCAAGACCGCCATCCGCCGCAACGGCGAGTCCCCCGGCCCGCAGCTCGGCGAGGCCGTCGCCGAGCGGCTCGCGCTGCGCGGCGCCGAGAAGGACACCGAGCGCTGGGACTCCTGGCGCCGCGACGACGGCACGTGGGAGGTCATCCTCTCCTACCGCGCCGACGGCGAGGGCCGCAGCGCCTCCTGGACCTACGACCCGCCCCGGCGCCTCGTCACGCCCAACGACGACGAGGCCCGCGCGCTGATCGGCGAGACCGTCGAGCGCGAGGAGGACTCGGTCTTCCCGTTCATCCCGCGGATCGCCCGGCTCCCCCAGGACCGGCCGCCCCGCCCGATGATCGACCGGCCCTCCGCCGACCGCATCATGTCCGCCCGCGAGGCGCGGGAGGCCGCGGCCGAGGGCCGGGACTCGCTGACCAGCCTGCTCGACGTCGTCCCCGCCTTCCGCGGCGACCTCGCCGTCGGCCCCGCCCCGATCGAACCGGTGCCCGCCGAGGTCGCCGAGGAGACCGAGGAACCGGCCGCCGCCGCGGCACCCGCCGTCGGCGCGGGCTCCGCCTACGCCGACATCCTGATGCCGCGCGCCGTCGCCCCGCACCGCGAACGCCTGGTCGGCACCACCGACCGGCAGGCCGAAGCCGACGGTGTCCGGCCCGGCCGCCGGGCCACCGTGCCCAGCTGGGACGAGATCGTCTTCGGCAGCCGGCGCAAGAAACAGGAATAGCAAAGCCGTCCATGCGGAAGGGGCGGGAGGCTCCGGCCTCCCGCCCCTTTCGCACGC
>NZ_JBFBDY010000218.1:0-10230 GCF_040683475.1 Kitasatospora sp. NPDC093558
GCCCCGGCGGCGGAGCCGGCCTGCGCGGCCGAGACCAGGAACCTGGAGACGGCGTCGCGAACCTGGTTGCTCTGGAGGACCTGCTGGGCGGACTGGTAGCCCGCGATGCCGTTACCATCGGCGGCCCGTGCCAGGACGCTCCCGCATTGGGTGGCGGCAAGGGTGGCCGCGGCGAGGACGGCGGTCTGGGTGATCAGGCGCGTGGTGCGTCGTACGGTCTGCATGGGGTGGGTCGTCTCCTTAGCCGTGGATGCCGATGCGGGAATGGGTCCACTGGAACGAGGTATTGTTCGCGTAGGTGTCGAAGTTCCACCACGTGTAGGTCTGAGTGGTTGGCCACGGGTCGCCGACGGCGATCATGTTGCTGCCGGGGTCGTAGCCGTAGATGACGTTCATGTGGCCGCCGCCGCTGCGCCAGCCGATTCGGACGCCGAACGGGCGGCCGGCGGCGATCTCGGCGGCGGATTCGGCGGACGAGGCGTTACGGGACAGGCTGCGCCCGCTGTTGCCAAGCCCCACCTGGGCAAGGCCGTTGGCCATGTCCTCCAGGGTTGCGGGCTGGTTGTTGCAGTCCAGCCACCTGCCCTGGGCGGCGAGCCGGCAGAACTGCTCCTGGCTGACGTCGGTGTGGCCCCAGTAGTTGGCGATGGTCAGGCCGGAGGCGTCCCAGCACCATTGGGTTTTGACCTGCTTCTGCATGGTGAGCTTGAGCGTCTTGCCGGTCGCGGACGTGTCCGTGGTGGTGGGGGAGGGTGTGGGGGTGGTCGAGCCGCAGACCGGCAGGGTGTCGGTGTTCTCCTTGATGAAGGCGGCGGCGAGGTAGTACGAGCCGGACTGGATCCACCGGGTGTTGTTCTCGACGGCGTCGCCGGTCGTCCGGCAGGTCATTCCGACCTTGTCGCCGATCTTCGAGGAGCCCTTGATCTGGGCCGACAGGGACGGCTGGGCGCGGTGGTTGATGTTGGTGAACCGGCCCTTGCCGGCGGTCACGGTGCCGTTGACCAGGTCGGCCTGGGCGAAGGCACCGAGGCCGACGACCAGACCACCGGAGAGCGCGGTGGCGGTCACAGTTATCAGAGCTTTCTTGCGGCGGGACATGCGACGTCGATGCATGCGCTTTCTCCTTGGTCGGAGGAATCGGGAATGTGCTCGCTCGGCTGCGCCGGGACCCGAGGGCGTGGGTCCTGGCGGCTCGACGCCCGAGGGACGGAGGGCCGGCGATCCGGTCTGTGTGCGGCGGGAGCCCGGGTCTTACGACCGCTTGGCAGGTCGGGACCCGACGGACCTGCTGAAGAGCGCGACGGCTACCGCGATGGCCGCAATGGACACCATCGTGACGGCGGCGGTGGCGCGGACTCGACGCCAGAGTGCGGTGTGCTCCTCGGGCCGCCCGCCCGGGGGCGGGCGACGCTCGTGAGGTGCTGTCAGGACGTGGCTTTCGGGGTGTGGAAGGACACGGCGCGGCCGGGCTTGGAGTCCCGTCCCGCGTTGTCGCGCACTGACACCGCGATGGTGTAGTCGGTGTCCGGGCGCAGATTGGACAGGCGGTTGGTGGGCTGTTTCACCCAGCCGGTGTGCTTGCCGTTGAGGAACACCTCGTACCAGTCCGCCGAGTTGACGGCCGGCCATGTCACGACAGCCGAGTTCGGCATCAGCTGGGTGACCGTCACCTCTGGGCTGGTGGTGGGTCCGGTGTTCGTGGGGCTCGGGTTCGGGCTGCGACTGGACGTGGGGTTCGGGTCGGGCTTGGTGCCGTTACCGGCGATCAGGAACCGGTTGTTCGCGACGTTCCAGTGCGAGGCCAGGTAGCTGCCGGGCTTGGGATCGGTGCTGTAGTAGTCGTCGTGGGTGCAGTCGAGCCGGTCGGAGTGCGCGCGGTCCGGACAGACCGTCTTCATCTGCGGGTAGTACGGGTAATCCGAGTAGCACATCAGATCCCAGTCGTAGACGCAGTGGGCGCCCTTGCTGGAGTTGGGCGCGCTGTTGTTCACCGCGCCCAGGTTGTGGCCGAGTTCGTGTGCGGCGGTGTGGGCGTTCCAGCATCCGCTGTCCGAACGTCCGTAGGAGGGGCCGAAGTTGCTCAGGTTGTCCTGGCCGGGCCGCTCGTCGCCGTTGAACGTGCCGATGCCGCAGTAGACGTTGGCGTCCGCGAAGACCATGTACTTGCGGTCCTTGCGATTGAAGCCCTTCTGCGCGAGGGCCGCGTTCATCGCGCTGAACTCGGCCATCGCCGCGTCGGGAAGTTCGGCATCGAGCACTGTGGGGGTGCAGTCGGCGGCGGTCGCGAAGCGGATGTGCCGGACGCCGCCGGTCTCCTGGGCGCTGGCCAGGTAGATGGCATCCGTCTCGGCGGCCCACTTGCGGAACGACGCGACGTACTGGGCGTACCGGTTGCGGCCCGGTCCGTGCGCGTACACCACCTGGACCCGGTTGCCGCTGTCCCCGTTGCCGTCGCAGACCACGGACTGGTCGGTGAGTGCGGCAACAACGTTGCCTGTTCCCGGCGCTGAGGCCGGAGTGGCCGGCGGTTGGTCGGCCCGTGCGTCGAGGATCGGCAGCGTGGTTGCCGCCGGCGGGGTGTCCTTACTGATGTCGACGCCCTTCGGCGGCGCGTCCGGGCCGTGGGTGCAGTGCCCGTCTGCCGTACTGAGGACACCGACGCAGTGGTCGCCCTGTGGGGCGACACGAAGGCCCTTGTATATCAAGCCAGTTGACGGATCATCCGTCGGTATCGAGGCCACCGCCCTGGGCGGCTCGTCGTGCCGGGGCTGGGACGCCGGCATGAGGCTGTCGGTGGACGCGCCGGCTGATGCCGTCGTTCGCTCGCCCGTGAAGACCCCGGCTAAGGCGGCCGAGCCCCCGACGAAGACCCCTGTTGCGGCCACCGCCGCCGCGACCAGTGAGACCCGGGCTCGGCGCCCCCGCTTGCTCACCCTTCTGCTTCCAGGCATCAACGCACCTCTTTTCCGGTGGGAGTGAGTTCCGGGAATCCTGCCAGAGGAGTTGACGTGTTCTGAATAGCCCTGTTCTACGCGCGAAGATGTCACCTCTTCAACCAATGTCAGGGCTGCCTTGGGGATACGTCAACTTGCTTGAATTTTAGGCAAGTTGACGACATGGCAAGGAGGCGGTCCAGTCCATGGAACCCTTTCAATCGTGTGCGACTATATGGAAACGTTATGCTCGCGATCTGCTGTTAGACGTTATGTCAGGTTCCGGAACAGCGCAGAGTGCACGAAAGGTGACTCTCTATCACGACAGGATAAAAGTGATGCTTTCCTGGATTTGTGAAGAGTTTGAGGCGGTGGAACCGCCGGCCCATTCCCGGGCGTCCCCCGTCGAATGGGCATTCCTTGTCGGCTGCGACGCCGGCTCTGCCGGCCCCCGCGGCGCGCCGCCGCTCTCAGCCGCGCCCGCCGGCTGCGGCGGGCCGCCCGTTCCGATTGAGTCTCCGTCAGGTCGACTGGCACCGTGGGGAACAGAGCTGTCGGGCGTAGCTCGGGCGACAACGCTCAAGGATCAACGAGTGCACTGCCGACCTGGCCGGGGCTTGCCTTTCCCGGCGGAATTACTCGCCTCCACGAACCGCCGAGCAATCTCGGATCACCCCCACTGCCGGTCAGACGGAAGGGCTCCTTTCGGCCGGCAGCACAGGAAAGATTTGACTTCCCGACTCTGCATGTGAACCCTGGTGCGGCAGTGCACACCGGGCGATTCCTCGCCGTGACGCCAGCACCATTCGTCTCAGCCTTCGGGGGAATCGCTTGGCAAATGTCCAGACCTTTCTTGTCGACCGGGAAAGGGAAATGGCGGACCTGCAGGACCTGCTCACGGCACTGCGCTCCGGTCACTCGTCGACGGCCGTCGTCGACGGCTGGCCGGGTACCGGCAAGACGGCCCTGCTCGCCATCCTCGACCAAGCGGCACGCTCTCAGGGGATGGCCGTTCTCAAGGCGCGCTGCAGCATCATCGAGCGGGACTTCCCCTACGGTGTCGTCCGTCAGCTGCTCGCCCCGCTGCTCACCACACCGGACCTGCACGGGCCGGGCCCGGCCGGAGACGTGGGCACGGTGCTCGCCGGGCTGCCGTACCGCGCGGCCGACGCCGGGTCGCCGGCCGTGGCGTTCGACACGATGGAGGCACTCTGCGCGCCGGTTCTGCGCCTGGCCGTGAATCGGGCCGTGGTGCTCGCCGTGGACGACATCCAGTGGGCCGACGAGCACTCGGCGCAGTGGCTGGCCTTCCTGGCCCGCCGGCTGGGGCAGACCCCCGTTCTGGTGGCGGTGGGATCGCGCGGCACTTCGCCGGCGTCCGGTCCCGACCTGATCGAAGAGCTGATGCCGCATCCGGCCTGTCGAGTCCTCCAGCCCGGTCCGCTCACCGTCGGCGGTGTCGCACGCCTGCTCGCCCGGGCCCTCGGGACCGTTCCCGACGAACCATTCACCGAGACCTGCCATGCCATGAGCGGGGGCAACCCGGCCGTTCTCGCGCGGCTGATCCGCGAACTGGCGAGAGCCGACGTCACACCCGTCGCAGCCCAGTCGGCACAGCTCTTCGCCATCGGTGCGCGAGTGCTGCCGATGGCGGTGCGCAGCTCACTGCGCAGGCACTCACCGGACGTACTGCGCGTGGCAGGTCTGCTGGGTGCACTCGGCGCCGACACCGAGGCAGTCGTCCTCCAAGCGGCCGCCGGGGAGGAGCCTCCGTCGGTCGACCACGCGATGACCGTACTGGAGGGAACCGGGCTGCTCCTGGCCGGGCCACCGCGCCGGTTCTCCCACAGGCTGGTCGAGGAGTCGCTTGCCGACATCCTCTCCACCACCGACCGGGCGGCAGCTCATGCGGAGGCCGCCCGCGCACTGTTCGAGGCCCGGGCCTGTGCCGAGCGGATCGCCACCCACATCGTCGCCGGCGGCAGGACCGGGGAACCGTGGCGGGTCGAGGTGCTGCGCCGCGGCGCCCGCTACGCCTCCGAGCGCGGCGATGAGGCCATGGCCACCCGCTTTCTCCGGCATGCGCTCAGTGAGACCGCCTCGTGCGAGGTGCGAGAGCGCCTGCTCGTGGAGCTGGGCAGTGCCGAGGTCTCCACCGACCTGGCCGCCTGCGTGCGGCATCTCGGCGAAGCCGAGGAGCTCGTCCGGGATCCGGTGGCACGCGCGGGATTCGTCCCGGGCCTCGCCCAGGCCCTCCTGCAGTTGGGGCAGTCGCGACGTGCTGTGGAACTGCTCGACCAAGCCGCGGCCGAGATCTCCGACACCGATCCGCTACTGCTGCCGATCCTCGGGATGCGTGCCCTCATCACGGACGGGGGGCGGCCCGGCGCCTGGGAAGCCCTCCTCGACCGCGGGCCCTTCCGGGAGGCCATGGGCCGGACACCGGAGGAGCGCGGGCTGCTCGCGGCGCTCGCGGTGCGCTCCTCCATCGTCCTGGACGGCGCCGACCACGCCGCCCGCCTCGCCGAGAAGGCGCTGCAGGGCTTCGACCCCGCAACGGACCAACTGCTGACCGCCGTCCACGCAGCCGGGACCTTGCTGCGTGCCGACCGCGTGGACGCGGCCCGACGCTGGTCCGACGGGTTGGACGCGCGCGCCCTCGACGGCCGGCTGCCCGTGCTGCGGGCGGTGCTGGCGGCCACGCGTGCCAGGATCCTGCACCGGGCGGGCGAGCTCGCCCAGGCCCGGCACCACGCCGACGACGCCCTCCGCCTCACCGACGAGCCGCACCCGTACCGGCCCTACGTCATTGCCTGCGCCGTCCAGATCCTGCTGGAGAGCGGGGACGTCGGCACCGCGGAGCTGATCAGCCAACGGCTCATCGACGTGCCCGAACCGGAGAACTGGCTGTGGCCGTATTTCCTGGAGGCCCGCGCATGCCTGCTGGTCGCACAGGGGCAGCCGCAGGCAGCCCTGCGAGACCTGGAGGAGTGCGGCGGCCTCCAGCAGGCCCGATGGGGTGACAACCCGGGCCGTATCGCATGGCGATCCCGGGCGGCGCTCATCGAGCACCGGCTGAAGCGGCGGGAGGCGGCCCAGGAGCGTGCGGCGCGGGAACTGCACCAGGCCCGTATCTGGGGTGCTCCGGTCACGACGGCCAGAGCCCTGCGGGTGTCCGCGCTGGTCGGCCCCCGACCCGCGGCGCAGACTCGGCTGGAGGAATCGGTGGCCCTCCTGGAGGCCGCCGGCGACCCGCTCGAACTGGCCCGTTCGCTCACCGCACTCGGCAGCCTGCTGTCCGATGCCGGCCGGGCGGAGTCCGGACGGGAACAGCTGCGCCGCGCCCTTGGCCTCGCCCAGGCCGCCTCCGCCGTCGTGGTGGCACGGGAGGCACACGAGGCGTTGCTGGCCTCGGGTGCCCGCCCGCGCAGGGTCTCCCAGCTCGGGCCGGACTCGCTGACGCCGAGTCAACGCAGGGTTGCGACGCTGGCCGCCGAAGGGCTGAGCAATGAGGACATCGCGGCCGAGCTGTTCATCACCCGGCGTACCGTGGAGTTCCATCTGACGCACGCCTACCGGAAGTTGCAGGTCGACGGGCGGATCGGCCTGACCGCCGCACTGCGCGGCGAAGGGCACGGGCCCCGGCCGGGATCGCTCCCGTCGGCCGAGGCCGGCTGAGCCGGTCTCGGCCGCGCAAGCAGTTACGGCGCGGCGATGGGCGCGCTGCGGCGGTACGAGCCGGACCGGCAGGAGGAGCAGCACCGCCAGGCGGTGATCAGCGCGACCCTTTCGATCACCTCGCGCGTGCCTCCGGATCGCCGGCGTCTCGGAGCGGTCGGCGACCCGGGTCATCGGTGCCCTGCCCGGAGACCGGTCTCGTCCAGTCCCTGTCGCAGCGCGGACGCGAGATCGGCGAGGTCCTGCTTCGTACTGGTCAGCACGGGGACGAGCTGGATGGCGCCGGGCCCCGGGTAGACGAGGGCCCCGTGGGAGCGGATCGCGGCGATCGCGCCCTGTACGGCCCGGTCGTCCAGTGGACGGCCGTCGGCGTCCTGGAGATGCAACGCGCGGAAGCAGCCCGTGCCGGTGATACTGCGCACCAGAGGACGCCGCCTGGTGACCTCGCGGAGTATCAAGTGCAGTGCGGTGCCGGTCCGTTCCGCGGCCGCCAGTGCGTCGAGCTCCTCGAACTGAGCCAGGGTGGCGGAGATGGCGGCGTAGTTCGCCGGGCTGCAGGCCGGGGCCTCCGAAGGCACCAGGGGCGCGTCGTGCTCCTCGAACGCGGCCGCGACGACGTGCGACACCAGGACCGCCGAGGCGGCGCAGCTGCCATTGGTCAAGCCCTTGGAGGCGATGAGCAGATCGGGTGCCTCAGGCCACCGCGAGCTGGCGAACATCGGGCCGGTGCGGCCGAACCCGGTCGCGACCTCGTCGGCGATGAGCAGGAATCCGTACTCGTGCCGCAGCGTCGTCATGGCGCCGACGAACGCGTCCGACAGCGGATGGGCCCCCGAGCCGAGGACCGGCTCGCATGCCACGGCTGCCACCCGGGGGCCGTGGCGCTCCATGAAGCGCACCAGCTCCTCCGGATCAGCCGGGTCGACGTGCCGGACGTTGCGCAGGTCCACGCCGTACAGCTGCTGGTCGAGCGCCTCACGGGTGAGGGAGTGAACGCCGTACGTCAACCCGTGGTACCTGCCCTTGAGGGCGACCACCAGCCGGCGCTCCTTCTGTCCCCGGAGCGCCGCGTACTGGCGGGCGAGCTTCATGGCCAGGTCGTTCGCCGCCCCGCCCGACGTCGAGAAAACGGCCTGCCGGTAATCGGCCTGCCCGGCAGCGGCGACCAGGCTTTCGGACGCCTTGAGCGCGTAGCTGTGGGAGGAGGAACCGGCATCGGGGTCGGCCCGTTCGGCGGCGGCGATCGCCTCACCGATTGCGGCGTTGCCGTAGCCCAGGTTGACGTTCCACAATCCGCTGGTGGCGTCCAGGACCTCACTGCCGTCGGCGAACCGCAGCCGGGCCCCCACGGCCTCGGCCTTCCGACGGTTCCGCCCGCCGCAGTCGCTGGGCGGCAGCAGCAGCTTCCACAGCAGGTAATCGTGAAGAACGGTCAACAGGGCCTCCTGGTAAGCAGGATGGGAAGGGCGGCGCGCTCGGACGTTCGGCGGCCACGATCCGCCCCGGGGCCGTCGTCAACGTGGTCGCGGCCGGGTCGGTGGTCACACGGCCTCCTCATCGCGCAGCGAGTCGACACCTCATCCGATACGGTCGATCAGGCTGCGGTGGAGCTCCCGCGCCTGGGCAGGCGACAGGTCGAAGAGCCGGGCGGCCTCGGCGGTGGCGTGCCCGTCCCCGCTCAGGACGGCGTAGACCTCCAGCAGCCGGGCCGCGTCCCGTTCGAGTCGGAACAGCCGGGATCCGTCAAGGCCCACTGCGTATGCGGTGCCCGCGTGTTCGATCAGGATCGGTGCGGTGGGATCGTCGACAGGTGCGGTAGGCAGCCCGGGAGTGAAGCGCATGCCGAACCCGGAGACCGCGGTGTCGCCGCCCAGCCGCCGCCGGACCTCGACGGCTTGCAGATAGCGGCCGAGCCAGGGCCGCAAGGCCGCTCCCGTCAGGAGCGCGGATCGCTCCACCGCCGCGTCCAGGGCGGGATCACCGCCCTGCGCGGCCAGCGCCGCAGCCACCGCGTCAGCTCCGTCCTCGACCCGCGCGAGGTCGCTCCCGCCCACGCCCGTCCGAACCATGCCGTCCGCCGTGACGTACAGCCTCCCGGCGTCCGGACTGCGATCCGGAGCCGCGAGCGTGCCGACATCGGCGAGCTGCACCGCGATGTGCGCCAGGGCGGCGGCCCAGACCCCGTCGTACGCGGCTCGGTCCGCGTCGGCGAGGAAGGCCGCGTGGTCCTCCGCGCAGGCGATCCGGACGACCGTCGGCCCCGCGATGGAGAGCCGGGGGAGGGAGCAGTAGCAGAGGATCTGCACGCAGAGCTCGTCGGCCACGACCAGTTCATCGCCAGGGTGTTCCAGGCCGCCGTCGATCGCGACCTGGAACACCTCCGGGTGGCTGCCCGGAGCATCCGCGGCGAACAGCCAGGCCCCGGGTGCCAGCAGACCGGCCGAGACCACCGCGCTCGGATCCCCACCCGGCTCGACCAGGACGTCCTGCGAGGACGGCCCCCCGACCGCCCCTCCGCCGGCGAACCAGGCACACAGCCGGGCCGCCTCCTCGCTGCCGTGAAGCACGCTGTCCACGGCTGCGGTGGCTGCCACCTGCCGTCCCCCCCTTCCCCTGATTCCGCCGGGCGCCGTTCCATCGCCTGACGGTGGCGAACCACCGTCGAGCGACTGCCGAAGGGCAGAACACAGTCGAGCGCAGGAAACGGCGACCCGGCGACCCTCCCCATGCCGGTAAACGTAGTACGGACGGGGGACCGGCCACACCGTAGAACAGCCCGGGATCCGACCGTAGGAATTTCTCCGCCGCCCCGCAGTGATGAGGAGTAGGTGGCCTGGTGCTGTCGGATCGGTGGTCGCTCAGTCCTTGGAGGCCTTGCGGGCGCGTCCAAGGCCGGCAGATGCCGCCGGACTCCGGCCCCGACAGCCCGAACGGGTCCGTCATGGACTTGCGTAGTGGGATGAGTAGTTCTACGGACGCTCACTTCGACCATTCCTTCGTGCGCATGGGGCGCGGTCGGCAGTGCGTCGGGAGCGCTGCTCTGCGCGACGCCGGTGTGCGCGGTGTGGCCCTGCGTGCGGTGACCCTGTCCGCCGATGGGCTCGGTACGATCAGCGACATGATCGAGGCGATCGCCCGACGCGAGGCCAACGCCGAGCGGGCCGGCTGATTCCAACCGAACTGTCCTCCGCGCCCTAGGATCAGTTCTCGTCGGCGCGCTGTCGACGAGCCCGGGGGGAAGAATCGTGACGCAGGCAGACCACGGGGACGCGGAGTTGTGGCGGAGGTGCCGGGAGATCGCGGGGGCGCTGCCCCTTCCGGAGCCCTTCGAGATGCCGGCCCTCGCCGTGACACTGGCGCGAATGCGGGGCAGGCCGCTCGAGTTGGTGCCGCTGCCGGGGCGGAGCAGGGGCCCGTGCGGGATTCTGGCCAGCACCGACCGGGCCGACTACATCGGTTACCCGTCCGACACGAGCGTGCTGCACCAGCAGCACATCCTGCTCCACGAGGTCGGCCATCTGCTCTGCGGGCACACCGGCACGACCGCGCTCGGATCCGCCGCGTCCGAGGCGCTGATGCCGCATCTGTCGGGCGAGCTGATCCGGCGCGTGCTCGGCCG
>NZ_JBFBDY010000219.1:0-10229 GCF_040683475.1 Kitasatospora sp. NPDC093558
CTGGCACCGGGGGCGGCGACGTCGTGGCCGGTGCGGGCGCGCTGATCGCGGCACCCGCCGACGGTCCGGCTGGGGCGAGCGTCGCCACGGAGGCGCCCGAGGCGGTGCCGCCGCCCGCGCCTCCGCCCGGGCCAACGCCTGGGTCAACGTGGCAGGCCCAGCCACCGGTTCCGGCCCCACTGTCGGCCCCGAACCCGACGGCGCCTTCGCCCCGCCGGGGACCGGAGTCCGCGAGCGCCGGGCGCAGCGCGCTGGAGGAACTCTGGCGCGCCTACAAGGAGAGCGGTGACCAGCGGCTCCGGGAACAGCTGATCCTGCACTACTCACCACTCGTCAAGTACGTGGCGGGCCGGGTCGGGGTCGGTCTGCCCTCCAACGTCGAGCAGGCCGACTTCGTCTCCTCCGGGGTCTTCGGGCTGATCGACGCGATCGAGAAGTTCGACATCGACCGCGCCATCAAATTCGAGACCTACGCGATCAGCCGCATCCGCGGCGCGATCATCGACGAACTGAGGGCGCTGGACTGGATCCCGCGCTCGGTGCGGCAGAAGGCCAAAGCGGTCGAGCGGACGTACGCGACGCTGGAGGCTCGGCTGCGTCGGACCCCGCACGAGCCCGAGGTCGCGGCGGAGATGGGCATCGCGATCGAGGACCTGCACGCCATCTTCAGCCAGTTGTCCCTCGCCAACGTCGTGGCGCTCGACGAACTGCTGCACCCCGTGGGGGAGGGCGGCGACCGGCTGAGCCTGATGGACACTCTGGAGGACCACGGCGCCGACAACCCGGTCGAGGTCGCCGAGGACCGGGAGCTGCGCAGGCTGCTGGCCCAGGCGGTCAACACGCTCCCGGAACGCGAGAAGACCGTGGTGACGCTCTACTACTACGAGGGCCTGACCCTCGCCGAGATCGGGCAGGTCCTCGGGGTGACGGAGAGCCGGGTGAGCCAGATCCACACCAAGTCCGTCCTCCAGCTGCGCGCCAAGCTGTCGGACATCCGGTAGCGCTCGTCAGCGGCCGGCGGGCGCCCGATACCGGCCGGGCATGCCGAGGTTTGCGCGGCGGCGTATCGGCCGCGTGTAGGGCTCCGTACAGTGGGAGCGTGCCGAAGATCCGAGCGGCCACGGTGGCCGAGCATCGCCAGCTGCAGCGGGCAGCCCTCCTCGACGCTGCCCGCGTCCTGCTCACCGAGGGGGGCATGGAGGCGCTGACCTTCCCCGCCCTCGCGGCGCGGACCGGGCTGGCGCGCTCCTCGGTCTACGAGTACTTCCGCTCGCGCGCCGCGGTGGTCGAGGCGCTGTGCGAGGTGGACTTCCCGCTCTGGGCGGCCGAGATCGAGGCCGGGATGGAGAGCTGCGACACCGCGGCCGGCCGCATCGAGGCGTACGTCCGGGGCCAGCTGGTGCTCGCCGCCGATCCGCGCCACCGGGCGGTCGTGGCGATCTCGGCGCTGGAACTCGACGAGGCCGCGCGCGAGCGGATCCGGGCGGCGCACGGGAAGCTGGTCGGCCTGGTCACCCAGGCGCTGGAAGAGCTGGGCCACACCCAGCCGCGGCTCACCGCGGCGCTGCTCCAGGGGATCGTCGAGGCGGCCGTCCGCCACGGCGAGCAACTGGCGGCGGCCGGAGCCATGCCCGGTGGCATGGCCGAGAGCCCCGAGCAGATCGCCGACGCCGCCGTCGCGATGGCCCTGCACGGCCTCGCCCGCGGCTGAACCGGGGGTCGGCCCCGGTAGCCCCGGTTGCCTTGGCAGTCCCGGTCGCTCCGGCGGAGCCGGGGCGCCCATCGGCAGCAGCCGCGCCGCGCCCGCGCCGAACAGGGCGAGCGGGTCGAGGTAGCGGTCGCCACGCAGCAGACCCCAGTGCAGGCAGGCCCTCCCCGCACAGTGGTGTCCCTCGGCGGCAAGCGGGGAGAGCCGTCCGATCACCTGCCCGGCGCCGACCGTGCTGCCCACGGGCGCGGTGCCGGTGACCGGGAGGTAGGTGGTCCGCAGGGCTGGGGCCCCCGAGCCGGGGTGTGTCACCGTCACCACCGGGCGCCCCGCGACCAGCCCGGAGAACGTGACCACTCCCGGAGCCGCAGCCCTGATCTCCGCCCCGGCCGAGGCGGCCAGGTCCACGCCCCGGTGTCCGGCGGACCACGGTTTGGCCGGCGCCACGAACCGCCCGAGCACGCCGCCGGGCCCGCCCACCGGCCAGGCCCGACCGCGCGCCGGCCCGGTACCGGTCCCGTCCCCTGAACCGCTCGGAGCCGACAGCCCCGACACCGCAGGAGGACCGGCAAAGCCGGAAGCACGCGCGCCCGAAGCACCCAACAGAACGAGCACCACCACAGCGCACAGCACCACGGCCGCCACCGACGACAAAGACCCCACCGACGACAAAGACCCCACCGACGACAGTGATGCCACCGACGAGACCCCCCGAACCCCACCACGAGCAGTCATGCGCCCGAGCGTCCCGGCCCCGAAGCGCCCACACCACCCCCATCGGGATTCCTGTGGACAAACCGCCTCCGCGGACGAGCGGCATCCCCCGGAAGGGTGTACGAACGCCGCCATCCGGTGTACAAGCGCCTTCCGCCACCGCCGCGAACCACCTCCGCCCACCATCGTGAGTCACCGCCGCGAAGCACCTCCCCCCACCGCCACACACGTCACGACGGCCGCGCTCCGGCCCGCGCCGGCGGCGCCCGCGCAGGTCCACGGCCGCCCGTTCGCAGCCCCTCCGCCACCTGCGGAGTCGCCCGCCACTCGGCGCTTCCCGTACACTTCACACGCGACCCGGTCCGCCGGGTCGACTTCGCACGCCCCGCCACCGGTGGACGGATGCGGCTCAGCCGCCGCCCCCGCCAGGTGCGAGTGCCGCTCGGTCCGCCGAGCCCGTCGCGGTCCCCGACCGAGCGGGTTCAAGCGGCTCGGCACGTTCGGGGCGTCAGGCGTGGCTGTCACCTGGCTGCCACGAACAAACCGAGCCTGACCCGGCCGTACACGCAAACGCCCGAACGGGGAGCGCCACCGCGCGAGCCCCGGGGCGGCCTGCGCGGCAGCCGGGCCGTAACACCTGAGGAGAACGGCTATGGCCGTCGTCACGATGCGGGAGCTGCTGGAGAGCGGCGTCCACTTCGGTCACCAGACCCGCCGCTGGAACCCGAAGATGAAGCGCTTCATCATCACCGAGCGCAACGGCATCTACATCATCGACCTCCTGCAGTCGCTGAACTACATCGACCGCGCCTTCGAGTTCATCAAGGAGACCGTTGCCCACGGCGGCAGCGTCCTCTTCGTCGGCACGAAGAAGCAGGCCCAGGAGGCCATCGCCGAGCAGGCCACCCGCGTGGGCATGCCCTACGTGAACCAGCGCTGGCTCGGCGGCATGCTGACCAACTTCTCGACCGTCTACAAGCGTCTGCAGCGCCTCAAGGAGCTCGGCGAGCTGGACTTCTCGGACGTGGCCGGCTCCGGCCTCACCAAGAAGGAGCTCCTGGTCCTCCAGCGCGAGCACGACAAGCTGGAGAAGACCCTCGGCGGTATCCGCGACATGCAGCGCGTTCCCAGCGCCGTGTGGATCGTGGACACCAAGAAGGAGCACATCGCGGTCGGCGAGGCCCGGAAGCTCAACATCCCGGTCGTCGCCATCCTCGACACCAACTGCGACCCGGACGAGGTCGACTACAAGATCCCGGGCAACGACGACGCGATCCGCTCCGTCACCCTGCTGACCCGCGTGATCGCCGACGCCGTGGCCGAGGGCCTCAAGGCCCGCGCCGGTGTCGCCAAGGGCGACGCCAAGGCCGAGCCGGGCGCCGACCAGCCGCTGGCCGACTGGGAGAAGGACCTCATCGAGGGCGAGAAGAAGGCCGAGGAGGCCCCCGCCGCCGCCGAGGCCCCGGCCGCCGAGGCTCCGGCCGAGCAGGCCTGACGTACCAAGGGTGAGGGGCACTCGCCGGTACGACACCGGTAGGTGCCCCTCTCTCCCGTGCCGGGACCGGACCAACGGTCCCGGCACCTCCCCACGCAGACACGCGAGACGCGAGAAGAGATTCACACCATGGCGAACTTCACCGCCGCGGACGTCAAGAAGCTCCGTGAGCTCACCGGCGCCGGCATGATGGACTGCAAGAAGGCCCTGGACGAGGCCGAGGGCAACGTCGAGAAGGCCGTCGAGCTCCTGCGCATCAAGGGCCAGAAGGGCGTCGCCAAGCGCGAGGGCCGTGACGCCTCCAACGGCGCCGTCGCCGCGCTGATCGCCGAGGACACCAAGTCCGGCGTGCTGGTCGAGCTCAACTGCGAGACCGACTTCGTCGCCAAGGGTGACAACTTCGTCAAGGTCGCCGACGCGATCGCCGCCCACGTGGCCAAGACCGCCCCGGCCGACCTGGACGCCGCCCTGGCTTCCGAGATCGAGGCCGGCAAGACCGTCCAGCAGTTCGTCGACGAGGCCAACGCGACCCTGGGCGAGAAGATCGTCTTCCGTCGCTTCGCCCAGTTCGACGGTGACGGCTTCGTCGCGGTCTACCTCCACAAGACCAGCCCCGACCTGCCGCCGGCCGTCGGCGTCCTGGTCGAGCTGGACAAGGAGAACGCCGAGGTCGCCAAGGACGTCGCGCAGCACATCGCCGCCTTCGCGCCGAAGTACCTGTCCCGCGAGGACATCCCGGCCGAGGAGATCGAGAACGAGCGCCGCGTCGCCGAGGCCACCGCTCGCGAGGAGGGCAAGCCCGAGGCCGCCCTGCCGAAGATCGTCGAGGGTCGCGTCACCGGCTTCGTGAAGGAGAACTCCGTCCTGGAGCAGGCCTTCGCGAAGGACAACAAGAAGACCGTCGCCAAGGTCCTCGAGGAGAACGGCGTCGCCCTCAAGCGCTTCGCCCGCTTCCGCGTCGGCGCCTGAGCCACGTTCCCCCTGGTCCCCGGCGCGTTTACGCTGGGTACCGCCCCCGCCTGCTGACCCGGGCGGGAGGAACGCCGAACGGGCTCCCCAGCGCCAACCGCCATGGGCGGGCCGCGTCGGCACCATGAACGACGAGGAGGCCATTGCCGTGCAGGACACCGAACCGGTTCCCGCGGCAGTGGCCTCCTCGCGTGTACGCGCAGACCGGGCATCCGCACACCCGCGTCTGTGAACCAAGTAGGTGCAGAAGGAGAACTCCCATGCAGGAGACGCAGGAGACCGCGCAGGAACCCAAGGACGGCTCGCGTCGCCGGGTGCTGCTGAAGCTGTCCGGTGAAGCCTTCGCCGGTGGCGGCGGGCTCGGCGTCGACCCGGACGTCGTGCACGCGATCGCCCGGGAGATCGCCACGGTCGTGCGCGCCGGCACCGAGGTCGCCGTGGTCATCGGCGGCGGCAACTTCTTCCGCGGCGCGGAGCTGCAGGTCCGCGGCATGGACCGGGCCCGGTCCGACTACATGGGCATGCTCGGCACCGTGATGAACTGCCTCGCGCTCCAGGACTTCCTGGTCAAGGAGGGCATCGAGACCCGGGTCCAGACCGCGATCACGATGGGCCAGGTCGCGGAGCCGTACCTGCCGCTGCGGGCCGTCCGGCACCTGGAGAAGGGCCGTGTGGTGATCTTCGGCGCCGGTATGGGCATGCCGTACTTCTCCACCGACACCACGGCCGTCCAGCGCGCGCTGGAGATCCACGCGGACGTCCTGCTGATGGGCAAGAACGGCGTGGACGGCGTCTACGACTCCGACCCGCGGACCAACCCGGACGCGGTCAAGTTCGACGCGCTGGAGTACTCCGAGGTCATCGCCCGCGACCTCAAGGTCGCCGACCTCACCGCCATCACGCTGTGCAAGGACAACGACCTGCCGATGCTGGTCTTCGAGCTGCTCGCGGAGGGCAATATCGCACGCGCGGTGAAGAGTGAGAAGATCGGCACACTCATCAGCCAGGATTCCGTCCGGGCCTGAGCAGCAACCAGCCGTACGGGACGGCGTCGGCGCCGTGACCGGGCGCCACGCCGACACCGGTCGGGACAACAGCAGATGAACCGGACAGGGAGACCACAGTGATCGAAGAGACCCTCCTCGAGGCCGAGGAGAAGATGGAGAAGGCCGTCCTCGTCGCCAAGGACGACCTCGCGGCCATCCGCACCGGCCGTGCCCACCCGGCGATGTTCGCCAAGATCGTCGCCGAGTACTACGGCGCCGTGACCCCGATCAACCAGCTGGCCTCGTTCTCGGTGCCGGAGCCCCGGATGGCGGTCGTCTCGCCGTTCGACAAGACCGCGCTGAAGGCCATCGAGCAGGCCATCCGCGACTCCGACCTGGGCGTCAACCCGTCGAACGACGGCTCCATCATCCGAGTGGTGCTGCCCGAGCTCACGGAGGAGCGCCGCCGGGAGTTCATCAAGATCGCCCGGACCAAGGGCGAGGACGCCAAGGTCTCGATCCGCTCGGTGCGCCGCAAGGCCAAGGACGGCATCGACAAGCTGGTCAAGGACGGCGAGGTCGGCGAGGACGAGGGTCGCCGCGCCGAGAAGGAGCTCGACGACACCACGGCCAAGTACGTGGCCCAGGTCGACGAGCTGCTCAAGCACAAGGAAGCCGAGCTGCTCGAAGTCTGATGAACGACGCCCCTGACGCCCCTGGCTACTGGGGCCCATCCGACCAGCAGTTCCAGCCCTACCGCCCGGCGCCGCAGCCACAGGCCCCCCGGCAGCCGTCGCACGCGGCGCCGGGGTACGCCGAGCCCACGGCGCCGGGGTACGGCGAGCCCATGGCTGCGCCGCAGGCCCAGGGCCACCCCGGCCGGCCGGACGGCCACGCCGCGTACCCGGGTGCGCCCGGCGCCGTCCCGGGTGACCAGGGCGGCCGAACGGGTCACGCGCCGCAGCCTCCGGTGTACTGGGGCCCCGACGCGGAGGAAACTCAGGTCATGCCTCCCGTCCCGGCCGACCCGGTCCCGCCCGTCGGCCCCGGCGTGCCCGCCGGTCCGGCCGCGGGCCCGGTGGCCGGTGCGAACCCGGCGGCCCATCAGGCCGCCGGCCAGGACGCGGGCCCGGCGCGCGAGGCGGGCCGGCTCAGCGGCCCGCTGTTCCGGGACGAGCATCCCGGTGCCGCGGCGCCGGGCGCGTCGGAGACCGTCGTGCTGCGCGCGGTCACCGATGACGCCGCCCCGGCCCCCGGCCACGGCGCCCCGCCGTACCCGGGGGCTCCGGTGTACCCCGCGCCCGCGTCGATCCACCCGGCGGCCGGGCAGCCCCCCTTCGTGCCGTCGTCCCACCCAGGGCAGGAGACGCCCGTGGCCCAGCCCGAGCCGCAGCCCCAGCCCCGCAAGCAGCGCGGAGGCCGTAACCTCCAGGCCGCGATAGGGGTCGGGGTCGGTCTCGGCGCGGTGATCATCGCCTCGCTGTTCGTGGTGAAGGCGCTGTTCCTGGTCGTCGTGATGGCCGCGGTGTCGGTCGGCGTCTGGGAGCTGACCAGCCGGCTGTCGGAGCGCAAGCAGATCAAGGCGCCGCTGGTCCCGCTGGTCGCGGGCGGCATCGCCATGATCGCCACCGGCTACTGGTCTGGTGTCGAGTGGGCCGCGGCCTCGCTCGCGCTGACCGGCCTCGCGGTGATGGTCTGGCGGATGGCCGAGCCGCCGGACAACTACCTGCGGGACATAACGGCGGGCGTGTTCACCGCGTTCTACGTGCCGTTCCTCGCGACCTTCGTGGCGATGATGCTGGCGGCCGACGACGGCCCGCAGCGGATCGTGCTCTTCCTGATCGTCACGATCTGCAGCGACACCGGTGCCTACGCGGTGGGCTACAAGTTCGGGAAGAACAAGCTGGCCCCGACGATCAGCCCGGGCAAGACCCGGGAGGGCCTGGCCGGTGGCATCGGCTTGTCGATGCTGGCCGGCGCCCTGCTGATGCAGCTGATCATCGACGGCGGCAGCTGGTGGCAGGGCCTGATCCTGGGCGGCTGCGCGGCCGTCACGGCGACCCTGGGCGACCTGGGCGAGTCGATGATCAAGCGCGACCTCGGCATCAAGGACATGGGCACACTGCTGCCCGGCCACGGCGGGATCATGGACCGGCTGGACTCGCTCCTGCCGACCGCCCCGGTGGTCTGGCTGCTGCTCGCCGCCTTCGTCGGCAGCTAGCGCCCGAACGCACGCATGCACGAGAGGGCCCCGGACGTCCCGACGTCCGGGGCCCTCCGGCGTCTGCGACACTGGAACAACCATGCCTAAGCCCGGAGAACTCACCTTTGTCGCGCCGCGCGGCGCCAAGCCCCCGCGACACCTCGCCGACCTGAGCCCCGCCGAGCGCAAGGAGGCCGTCGCCGAGCTGGGCGAGCAGCCGTTCCGCGCCAAGCAGCTCTCGAACCACTACTTCGGCCGGCTGTCGAACGACCCGGCGAGCTGGACGGACATCCCCGCCGCCAGCCGGGAGACGCTCACCGGGAGCCTGCTGCCCGAGCTGATGTCGGTGGTCCGGCACGTCTCCTGCGACGACGACGCGACCCGCAAGACGCTGTGGAAGCTGTTCGACGGCACGCTCGTCGAGTCGGTGCTGATGCGCTACCCCGACCGGGTCACCATGTGCATCAGCTCGCAGGCCGGCTGCGGCATGAACTGCCCGTTCTGCGCGACCGGCCAGGCCGGTCTGACCCGCAACCTGTCCACCGCCGAGATCGTCGAGCAGATCGCCGCCGGGATGCGCGCGCTCAAGGCCGGCGAGTTCGGCGCGCGCGGGGCGTCGTCCGCCGAGGACGGCAGCGGCCCAGGCAGCGAGGCGCGACTGTCCAACGTCGTCTTCATGGGCATGGGCGAGCCGCTCGCCAACTACAACCGGGTGCTGGCCGCGATCCGCCGGCTGACCGACCCCGCGCCGGACGGCTTCGGCCTGTCCCAGCGCGGCATCACCGTCTCCACCGTCGGCCTCGTCCCGGCGATGAACCGTTTCGCCGACGAGGGCCTCAGCTGCCGCCTCGCGCTGTCGCTGCACGCCCCGGACGACGAGCTGCGCGACGAGCTGGTGCCGGTGAACACCCGGTGGAAGGTCGCCGAGGTGCTGGACGCGGCGTGGAACTACGCGGAGAAGTCCGGCCGCCGGGTCTCCATCGAGTACGCGCTGATCAAGGACATCAACGACCAGGCGTGGCGGGCGGACCTGCTCGGCCGGCTGATCAAGAACCACCGGGTGCACGTCAACCTGATCCCGCTGAACCCGACCCCGGGTTCGAAGTGGACCGCCTCCCGGCCCGAGGACGAGCGCGAGTTCGTCCGCCGGCTCCAGTCGCACGGCGTGCCGACGACCGTCCGCGACACCCGTGGCCAGGAGATCGACGGCGCCTGCGGCCAGCTCGCGGCGGCCGGCTGAGGCCAGGGACTACCGGAGTCCGGCGGCGGCCAGCGCGGCCGTCGCCCCGCCGGTGACCAGTAGGGCGGTGCCGACCGCGAGCGTGCGCAGGGCGACGGCGCCGAACAGCAGCCGGGGCGAGGCACCGAGGCGCAGCAGCGCGTCGGTGACGTTCCGGCGGTCGGTGCGGACCTCGGCCAGGCGGGCGGCGACGGCCGCGGCCGCGCAGCCGAGGACCAGGCAGGCCTCGATGGCGGGCAGGGCGTCGGCGCTGCCGGGGGCTCCGATCCAGTAGCGGATGGTGGTGAGCACCACCGCGACGACGAGGGTGAGCACGGCCAGCGGCGCGCCGAGCCGACGGGCCTGTGCGGTGAGTCCGCGGCCGGCCAGCAGGCGCAGCGGGGTGGGCCGGCCGAGGGCGAGCAGCCGACCGGTCCAGGCGAGCAGCGGGCCGGTGATCAGGGCGAGGCCGAGGGCACTGGCGGCCCAGCCGCCGACCGCGGCGACGCTGGTGCTGCCGAGTCCGGCGGGCAGGTGGACCGGGCGGCCGTCGGCGGCGGCGCCGGGGCGCAGGGCGATCAGTTCGAGGGCGAGGCCGACCACGGCCAGGCCGATCGGCACGGCGATCCGCAGCGGCCGGAAGCCGGTGGGGGTGGTGCGGCCGCCGGCGGGGAGGGTCTCGGCGAAGGGCACCGAGCAGGCCGCGGCGATGCCGGCGGTGATCGGCACGAGCGCGAGCAGGGTGACCGGGGCGGCGGCCGGGAGCGGCACGCCCATGCCGAGGTCGGGGGCGAGCGAGGGTCCGGCGATGTCGTTGCGCAGCACCAGGAAGACCAGCAGGGTGAGCACGCTGCCGAGGGTGCAGGCGAGGGCGACCTCGCCGGCGATCAGGGCGCGGATCCGGCCGGCGCCGGCCCCGGCGGCGGTGAGTCCGG
>NZ_JBFBDY010000220.1:0-10217 GCF_040683475.1 Kitasatospora sp. NPDC093558
GCCGCTCCGGGGGCTGGATGATTTTCCGACTGCCGACTCTGTTGGGTGGGGGGTTCTCGCCGTTGGCAGTCTGAAAATCACCCGTCACGCCCCTCTCCGCGGCCACCCCCTCCGCCACCCCCTCCCGCAGCGCTCCCTCTCGCCTTGGGTGGGGAGGGGGTGGGGGGTGGTTGAGGTGGGTGGGTTGGTGCGGCTTGGGGGAGGGGGATGGGGGGTGGTTGAGGTGGGTGGGTTGGTGCGGCTTGGGGGAGGGGGTGGGAGGCGTTCAGCTGGCCATTGCTGGGGTGGGGTGGGTGGCCATCGTGGCTAGCAGGGTGCGGGCTGCTTTGTCGTTTTGGCGGAAGGCCGGCGAGTTCGTTCTCGGGCGGGCGAAAGCGGCGGCTGTCCGTTGGGTGGTGTGGGGGCCGAGGGCTGTGCGGCGGGGGTGGGGGGCGCCGTTGAGGGTGGGGTCCAGGAGGCGGCTGTCGTCCGGGGAGATGGTGATCAGGCCGGAGTGGTGGGCGTACTCGTCGTCGGCGATCACCTCTTCCGCCACTTGGCCCGCGCGGTGCAGGTCGCGCAGTACGGGGTCGGCGGTGCGGTCGACGGTGTGCTTGGGGAGGTAGGCCTCGATGAGTGCCGTCGCCGTGAGGGTGTGGCCGGGCACGGTGGTGCCGGAGGCTCGCCAGGTGCCGTCGGGCTCGTTTCGTTCGATCCGGATGCCGGCTCCCAGGAACCGGACCACGCCGGCCTCGGAGAGTGCGAGCAGCTGGCGCAGCCGGAAGCCGGGCGGGCCGGAGGCGAGGTGGTTGAAGTAGCCGAAGAACCACTCGTCGACGTCCTCTGCGATCGACCGGGCGGTGAGGCGGCCGGAGCCGATCACTCGGGGGAGCTGGCCGAACAGGGAGAGCAGGGCGAGGAAGGCGCCTAGGTCGGCGCTGTGGGCGGGGTCGGCGCGGCGGTCGGCGTCGGCGGTGATGTGGGTGCGCAGGTGGGTTTGGAGTTCGTCTGCGGAGGCGAGTTCGAGTCCGGTTAGTGGGTGGTCGAGTTGTTCGAAGTCGAGCCGGTCGGCCGGGTCGGGGACGGCTTCGGCGACGAGGGTGGTGAGTTCGGGGGTGTACCAGCCGTGCCGGTCGTAGCGGGCCAGGAAGGCGGACCAGGGCAGGGCGGTGCGTTCGGGGTGTGCGTGGAACAGCTCGTGGTAGTAGCCGAAGCCGACTTCCTTGGCCATCAACGGCCAGACGTCGCGGCGTAGTTCGAGTGGTCGCGCGGTGGCGAGGACGGCGTCGACGGCGGCTGCGTCGAAGTAGCGGGGGAGCGGGGCGGACGGGCCCTGGAGGCGGTAGCCGGTCTTGGAGTGGTACGGCACGCCGCGCCGGGAGCCGAGGTGGAGCACCGGCTCGCGGCCGGACGGGCGGTAGCGCAGCCCGTCGGCCGTCGGCTCGAACCGACCGCCGCGGCCCTCGGTGAGCAGGGCGACCAGGTCGACCGCGGCCAGGCCGAGGCCGCGCACCACGACGTGTTCGCCGGGGGTGAGGCCGGACAGGTCGGCGTCGGCGGTGTAGGCGGGCGGGAGGTGGAAGCGGCCGTGCCGGGCGGCGAAGTCGGCGTCGGCGGCGTGCCGGGGGTGCGGGACGGAGTCGAGGTGGCCGAGGGCGAGGGCGACGTGGTCGGCGGTGAGCGTCCGGTCGGTGAGGTGGACGGTCTGCGGGCCGTCGGCGGGGCCGTCGATCCGCCGGACGGTGTCGCGGTGGACGGTGACGGTGACGTGCGGCGGCAGATCGGCGACGGCGCGGCGGAACACCCAGTCCAGGTAGGCACTTTGGGCCCGGCGGGTGGGGAAGTCGGTGGGGGCGAGCGTGCGCAGTTCGGCCCGGACGGCCGGGTCCTCGACCTCCCGGTAGGGCGCGAACTCGTGCTGGCGGCGGGCCCATTCGGCGAGCGAAGGGCCGGGGCGGACGGGGCCCTCGATGGTCGAGCGCTCGTCGGTGAACATCGTGACGTCCTCGGCCATCGAGTTCATCCGCAGCAGCGGGGACTGGTCGTGCCGCCAGATCCGGCCCGCGCCGGGCGGGTGCGGGTCGACCAGGTGGACGTGCAACGGCCGGTCGGGTGGGAGCAGTTCGGGTGCGTTGGCGGCGATGCGCTCCAGCAAACCGGTGCCGCGTGGGCCGGCGCCGATGATGACGAGGACGCTCATGCCTTGATCACCCGCCGGAGGGCCGCCCGGGCGCGCTGGAGCGGGGTGGGCGGCAGCCCGTCCCGGGTGGCGCCCCTGGCGTAGTGCCGTTCGACGTAGTACTGGCCGACGGACAGGACGGTGGTGATCACCAGGTACCAGATGGTGGCGACCATCAGCATCGGGATCACCTGGTACGACTGCAGGTAGACCAGCTGGACCGAGTAGAGCAGGTCGGAGACGGCCAGTACGCTGACGATGCTGGTGCCCTTGAGCGCGCCGATCAGCATGTTCCCCGCGGTCGGCACGATCGCCCGCATCGCCTGCGGCACGACGATCCGGCGCAGCACCCGCCACCGGCCGAGCCCGAGCGCGGCGGCGGCCTCCAGCTGGCCGCGGTCGACGGAGAGGATCCCGCCGCGGATCACCTCGGCGGCGTACGCGGTCTCCAGCAGGGTGAGGCCGATGACGGCGGTCAGGGTGGGGCCGATCAGGTTGACCGTCTTCACCGTGACGAACTCCGGGCCGAACGGGATGCCGAGGCCTAGCGTCGGGTACAGCGCGCCGATGTTGAAGAAGAACAGCAGCTGGACCAGCGGCGGGGTGGAGCGGAAGAGCCAAATGTAGCCCCAACTCAGCGTGCGCAGCACCGGGTTGGCGGACAGCCGCATGGTGGCGAGCACGGTGCCGAGCGCGAAGCCGAGGCCGAGCGTGACGGCGGTGAGCCAGAGGGTCAGGCCGAGGCCGTCGAGGACGGACCGCGCGGTGAACCACTCGGCGACCACGCCCCACTGGAAGGCGTCGTTGCGGACGACCGAGCCGGCCGCCATGGCGAACAGCAGCAGGGCCGCCGCGGCGGCGATCCACTGGCCGGGGCTCCGGCGGGCGACGATCCTGGCCTCGGCGGTGCCGGGGTCGGGGGGCGGTGCGGGGCGGGTCGGGGAGGGGAGGACATCGGGTGGAGTGGCCATGGCGGAGGCTCCTGGCGGGGAGGTACGGGTGTCGTCACGTACGGCCGTCCCGCCGGCCCGCGTCCCTCAACACGGTCCGGCTCCTGCGCTCCGCCGTGATCGTAGGCCGCCGTGCGCGCGGGCTGTCAAGGGCGGCAGGGCACCTCGGAACGACGTCAGGAGATTGCAACAGCGCTGCAATGATGGGTGGTTGACGTACCGGCCGGGCCGCTGCTCAACTTGGGGCCATGTCCGCCGAGCAGCCCTTGGTCACCCGCGACCACATCGACTTCGGTCGGGTGTGGTCGGCGGCGTGTCCGGCCTGACCCGGCAGCGGACCGCCGTCCGCCCTCTCTGACGGCCCTCCCGTCAGCCGTGCGCTGCCGCCTTCTCCGGCCTCACCCACTGCGCTCCGGCAGTTCCCTCTTCTCACGTACCCGCGTTCACGGCTGCCCCTCTGCGGGCGTCCGTCCGCGGGCCGTCGGCCCACCCGAAAGGTTCCGCCATGCCCGTCGAGTTCCTCGGCATCGCCGCCACCGGCGACGGTTCGGAGACCACCGCCCGCACCACCGCCGCCTTCGACCGCGACTACACCCTGCGGCTGGCCCGCGCCCACGAGGACCACGGCTGGGACCGCGTCCTGTTCGCGTACGGCGCCGGTTCGCCCGAGCCGGCCGCGGCCGCCGCGTTCCTCGCCTCGAAGCTCGACCGGCTGCAGATCCTGCTCGCCCACCGGCCGAACGTCTCGTACCCGACCTTCGCCGCCAAGACCTTCGCGACCCTCGACCAGATCAGCGGCGGCCGGCTCACCGTCCACTTCATCACCGGCGGCAACGACCACGAGCAGCAGCGCGAGGGCGACTTCCTCACCAAGGACGAGCGCTACGCCCGCACCCGCGAGTACATCGGCATCGTCAAGAAGGCCTGGACGAGCCGCGAGCCCTTCGACCACGAGGGCGAGCACTACCGCTTCAACGACTTCGTCTCGGACGTCTTCCCCGTCCAGCAGCCGCGCCCTAACGTCTCCTTCGGCGGCTCCTCGGACGCCGCCTACGCGGCCGGCGGCGCCGAGGCGGACGTCTACTGCCTGTGGGGCGAGCCGCTGGCCCGCACCGCCGAGCAGATCGAGCGCGTGAAGGAGGCGGCGCGCGCCGCCGGGCGCACCGACGTGCCGCGGATCCAGGTGGCCTTCCGGCCGATCATCGCGCCGACGGAGGAGCTGGCCTGGGAGAAGGCGTACCGGACGGTGGACGCGATCAAGGCCCGTCGGGCGGGCGGGGAACTGGTGCGCCGCGGCCGGCCGGTCGGCTCGGGCCTTCCTGAGAACACCGGCTCGCAGCGCCTCATCGAGATCGCCGAGGCCGGCGAGCGCTACGACCGCGCGCTGTGGACCCCGACCGCGGCGGCCACCGGCGGGGCCGGCAACTCCAACGCCCTGGTCGGCACCCCGGAGACGGTCGCCCAGGCGCTGCTCGACTACTACGACCTCGGCGTGGACATCCTCTCGGCGCGCGGCTACGACCTCCTGGACGACGCGATCGACTTCGGGCGGTACGTCATCCCGCTGGTCCGCGAGGAGGTCCGCAAGCGGGACGCCGCGAAGGCGCAGCAGGCGGAGCGCGACCGGCGGCAACTGATCGCGGTGCAGGCGTGAGCGAGCGAAGCGAGCGAACCGTCGAGAGGTGCGTGTTGCGCGAAGCGGCCGCCGAGCGCAGCGAGGTGGGCGCATGAGCGAGCGAAGCGAGCGAGCCATGAAGAGGTGCGCGTTTCGCGAAGCGGCTGCCGAGCGCAGCGAGGTGGGCGCGTGAGCGAGCGGAGCGAGCGAGCCATGAAGAGGTGCGCGTTTCGCGAAGCGGCTGCCGAGCGCAGCGAGGTGGGCGCATGAGCGACGCCGCGCGTACGACGGAGATCCGGCGCGTCACGATCGACGACCCGCTGGTCGCGCCGCTACTGCGGGAGCTGACGCACGAGTACACCAGCCGCTACGGGCCCGCCGGGCAGCTGGAGATGACCCGTTACCCGGCGGACTCCTTCGCCGAGCCGCACGGCCTGCTGCTCCTCCTGCTGGAGGACGGCGGGCCGGTGGCCGGCGGCGCGTACAAGCGGTACGACGAGCACACCGCGGAGGTCAAGCGGATGTGGACGGATTCGGCGCACCGCCGCCGCGGCCTGGCCCGCCGGGTGCTGGCCGAGCTGGAGCGGGCGGCGCTCGCCGCCGGGTACCGCCGGATCTTCCTGACCACCGGCCCGCTCCAGCCGGAGGCCAGGGGCCTCTACCTCGCGACCGGCTACACGCCGCTGTTCGACCTCACCGCCGATCCGCTGACCATCGGCAAGCTCCCGTTCGAGAAGCACCTCTGAAAGGCCCTTCCGTGAGAACCACTTCCGTCCGCCGCCTGCTCGCGGCCACGACCGTCCTGCTGCCGGTCCTGGCGGTGGCCGCGTGCGGCTCGGACCCGAAGATCCCGGGTGCGCCCGGCGCGAGCCGACTGGCCGCCGCCGCGGGCCAGGACGTGCTCTCCGGGATCGCCAGGTCGGACGCGGCGGCGGCCCTGCTGCCGGAGGAGGTCCGCGCCGCCGGCACCGTCAGGTTCGGCGCCTCCTTCGGTTACCCGCCGAGCGCGTTCTACGCCGACCAGGTCACGAAGAAGCCGGCCGGGATCGACATCGACGTCACCGACGCCGTCGCCAGGGTGCTCGGCCTCACCGTGCAGCGCGAGGAGGCCGCGTTCGAGACGATCCTGCCCGCCCTCGACAGCGGCAAGTACGACGTCGGCACCGGCAACTTCGGCGTCACCACGGCCAGGCTGAAGACGATCGACTTCGTCACCTACATCGACGACGGCCAGGGTTTCGCGGTGCGCAAGGACGACACCGGCGCCAAGCCCATTACCGACCTCGTCCAGCTCTGCGGGCTGACCGTCGGCACCGGCGCCGGCACCACCTTCGAGACCACGCTGAACGCGAAGAAGAACGTGTGCACCGACGCCGGGAAGAAGCCTTACGAGGTCAAGGCGTTCAGCGACAGCGGCGCCGTGCTCACCGGCCTCCAGCAGGGCCGGATCGACATCGTGATGTCCACCATCAACGGCCTGCGCCACCAGGCCGCGCAGGAGGCCTCGGGGACGCGCTTCCTCGGCGAGTTCCACCGCCTCGACGTCGGCTTCGCGTTCAAGAAGGGCTCCCGGCTGACCCCGGCGTTCCAGGCGGCGGTCAACCAGCTGATCAAGGACGGGACGTACGAGCGGATCCTGCGCAAGTGGGGCGTCGCCGACTCGGCGATCCCGGAGTCCCGGATCAGCCCGCCCGAACACCCGTGACCCCCGGGCCCGTTGGAGGAGTCCCCGCATGACCGTCACCGACACCGCCGTCCGCAGTCCGGCCGGCGCCGCGCGCAGACCCGGGCACGTCGACCTCGACGAGCTGGCCGGGCTGCGGACCGTCCCCGCCCGGCACCCCTGGCGGCTCGTCACCGGGCTGGCCGTGCTCGTCGTCCTCGCCCAGTTCGTCCACGGCCTGGCCACCAACCCGGGCTGGGACTGGGGCACCTTCCGGCTCTACTTCACCGCCGACGTGATCGTCCGCGCGGTCGGCCGCACCCTCGAACTCACCGCCTACGGCACCGTCCTGGGCTTCCTGCTGGGCGCCGTGGTGGCCGCGCTGCGACTGTCGCGCAGCCGGATCCTGCGGTCCGTCGCGTGGGCGTACGTGTGGGCGTTCCGCTCGATCCCGCTGATCGTCCAGCTGGTGTTCTGGTTCAACCTCTCCTACCTCTACAAGCGATTCGGGTTCGGTATCCCGTTCGGCCCGACCTTCGGCGGCTTCGAGACGATGGGCGTGCTCAGCGCGCTCGGGGCCGCGGTGCTCGGCCTCGGCCTGCACCAGGCCGCGTTCGCCGCCGAGATCATCCGCGGCGGCGTCATCGCCGTCGACGCCGGCCAGCGCGAGGCCGCCACCGCGCTCGGCATCCCGCGCCGGCGCCAGGCCTGGCGGATCGTCCTGCCGCAGGCCATGCGCGGCATCCTGCCGGCCGCCGCCAACGAGGTGATCTCGCTGCTCAAGGGCACCTCGGTGGTCTACGTGATGGCCATCGGCGAGCTCTTCTACCAGGCCCAGGTGATCTACGGGCGGACCGGCCGGGTGGTGCCGCTGCTGATGGTCGCCACCGTCTGGTACGTGCTGCTGACCACCGCCCTGTCGATCGGTCAGTACTACGTCGAGCGCCACTTCGCCCGCGGCGCCGAGCGCACCCCGCCGCCCACCCCGCTCCAGCGCGCCCGGGCCTTCGTCCGGAGCCTCGGCGCGGCCCGCAGCCCGGAAGGACAGTCGTGACCACCCTGACCCCCGCCGCCCCCATGGTGCAGGTCCGCGGCCTGCACAAGAGCTTCGGCCCGCTCGACGTCCTGCGCGGCGTCGACCTGGACGTCCCGGCCGGATCGGTGACCGTCGTGCTGGGCCCGTCCGGCTCCGGCAAGTCCACGCTGCTGCGCTCGATCAACCACCTGGAGAAGCTGGACCGCGGCTTCGTCGCCATCGACGGCGAGCTGATCGGCTACCGGCGCTCGGGCGACCGGCTGCACGAGCTCAAGGAGCGCGAGGTGCTGCGCCAGCGCACCCACATCGGCTTCGTGTTCCAGGGCTTCAACCTCTTCCCGCACCTCACCGTGCTGGAGAACCTGGTCGAGGCGCCGGTCAGCGCGTTGCGCCGGCCGAAGGCCGAGGCCAGGGCGGCGGCGCTGCGGCTGCTGGAGCGGGTCGGGCTGGCCGACAAGGCGGACGCCTACCCGCGGCAGCTCTCCGGTGGGCAGCAGCAGCGGGTGGCGATCGCCCGGGCCCTGGCCCTGGAGCCCAAGGTGCTGCTGTTCGACGAGCCGACCTCGGCGCTGGACCCGGAGCTGGTCGGCGAGGTGCTAGACGTGATCAAGGACCTCGCCCGCAGCGGCACCACGATGATCGTCGTCACCCACGAGATCGGCTTCGCCCGCGAGGTCGCCGACACCGTCGTCTTCATGGACGGCGGCGTGGTGGTCGAGCAGGGCCCGCCGGCCGAGGTCCTCGACCACCCGCGGCAGGAGCGCACCAGGGCGTTCCTCGCCAAGGTGCTCTGAATCCGCACCCTTCACGAACACCCCTTTCCCGTACAGGAGTTCCGCCATGTCCCTGCCTCGCCGCGCCCTTGTCGCCGTCGTCGCCGCCGTCTCCCTCCTCGGCCTGGCCGCGTGCGGCGGTCCCGCGGGCGCCGAGGCGGAGCTCGCCCCGGCCAAGGGCACCACCGCCCCGGACGGCACGACGGTCAACCTGACGCCCGACCAGAAGCGCGTCACCACGCCCAAGGTGGACGCCGTCGCGGCGCTCGTCCCGGACGAGATCCGCAGACGCGGCACGCTCACGGTCGCCGACAGCCTCGGCACCACCCCGCCGCTGGACTTCTACGCCAACGACGACAAGACCGTCATCGGCGTCGAGACGGACATCGCCTCGCTCATCGCCGACGTGCTCGGACTCAAGCCCGAGTTCAACCCGGTGTCCTGGGAGAACGTCTTCGTCGGCCTGGACGCGGGCAAGTACGACGTCGGTGTCTCCAACATCACCGTCACCGAGGCCCGCAAGGAGAAGTACGACTTCGCCACCTACCGGCTCGACATCCTCGGCTTCGAGGCGAAGAAGGGCAGCGGCCTGAAGGTGACGGGCGCCAAGGACCTCGCCGGACGGACGGTCGGCGTCTCCTCCGGCACCAACCAGGAGAAGCTGCTGATCGCGTGGAGCGAGGAGGACGTCCGCAACGGCCTGAAGCCCATCGACATCAAGTACTTCCAGGGCGTCGAGTTCTACCTCGCGCTCTCCTCCGGCCGGATCGACGCCTACGTCGGCCCCAACCCCAGCCTGGCCTTCCACGCCGCGCAGAGCGGCGAGACCGAGATCGCCGGCAGCTACTCGGGCGGCGGCGCGGACGTCCTCGGCAAGATCGCGGCGACCACCAGGAAGGACAACGGGCTGGTCAAGGCGCTCAACGCGGCGATCGAGGAGACCATCAGGAACGGCACGTACGCCCAGGTGCTCAAGCGGTGGGGCCTCGCGAACGAGGCCGTGCCGAGCTCCGAGATCAACCCGCCCGGGCTGCCGAAGACCGGCTCCTGATCCGTTCACCCGTTCGCCTTCCCCCGCCGCTATGGTGGTCCGCCCGGCGGCGAACGCCGGGCGGAGGAAGCGGACTTGGGGGAAGGCATGAAGGCGGGGGACCTGCTCGACGGCCGCTACCGGCTGGTCAGGGAGCTCGGCCGGGGCGGCTTCGGTGTGGTGTGGCTGGCCACCGACGAGCGGCTGGGCCGGCGCAGGGTCGCGGTCAAGGTGCTGCTGGAGGAGCACGCCACCGACCGGGAGGCCGTCAGCCGGTTCATCCGCGAGGCCGAGACGGCCGGTGGGCTCGCCAGCCCGCACATCGTGACGGTGCACGACTACGGCCGGGTGCGGACCGGTTCCGGGCAGACGCACTACCTCGTCATGGAGTACGTCGACGGCGAGTCGCTCGCCGACGTCATCAAGAAGGGCCGGACGGAGAAGGGCGGGGTGGAGCCGGCCGACGCCCTGCGCTGGGCCCGCCACGTGTGCCGGGCACTCGACGCCGCGCACCGCGAGGGCATCGTCCACCGGGACATCAAGCCCGAGAACGTCATGATCGCGAAGGACACCGGCAAGGCCAAGGTGCTCGACTTCGGCATCGCCCGCCTGCTCACCCAGAGCGCCGTGCTCACCTCCACCGGCACCATCGTCGGCACCGTGCCCTACCTGGCCCCCGAGGTCTGGTCCGGCGCCGGGGCGGACGCCCGGGCCGACCTCTACGCGCTCGGCATCATGCTCTACCAGCTGTGCACCGGCCGGCGGCCGTTCCAGGCGGCCACGGCCCCCGAGTACATGTACCAGCACCTGGAGGTGATCCCGGCCCGCGTCCGCACCGTCGACCCGGCGCTCGGGGACCTCATCGCCCAGCTCCTCGCCAAGGACCCCGCCGACCGGCCCGCCGACGCCGCCGAGGTGCACCGCCGGCTGCGCGAGGCGCGACCTCTCGCCGGACGCCGTCCCCGCCCTCGACCGGCTGCCGCCTGCCCCGC
>NZ_JBFBDY010000221.1:0-10190 GCF_040683475.1 Kitasatospora sp. NPDC093558
GTCCTGACGCCCCTTCGGCTTGCCCGTGCTACTCCTCGTCCGTGGAGCCCTCCGGCGCCTCCCGGGTGGTCCCCGGCGCCTCCGGCTCGGCCGGCCGCTCCGCCGTGGCGTGCCCGGCCACCGGCTTCTCGCCGGTCGGCCCGACGTTCTCCCGGCGGCGCAGGTAGCGCTCGAACTCGCGGGCGATCGCGTCGCCGGAGGCCTCCGGCAGCTCCGCGGTGTCCTGCGCCTCCTCCAGCTGCTGGACGTACTCGGCCACCTCGGTGTCCTCGGCGGCCAGCTGGTCGACGCCCAGCTGCCAGGCCCGCGCGTCCTCGCCGAGCTCGCCCGGCGGGATCCGCAGGTCCAGCAGGTCCTCCAGCTTGTTGATCAGTGCCAGCGTCGCCTTGGGGTTGGGCGGCTGCGCGACGTAGTGCGGCACCGCGGCCCACAGCGTCACGGCCGGCACCCCGGCGTGCGTGCAGGCCTCCTGCAGCACCCCGACGATCCCGGTCGGGCCCTCGTACCGGCTCTCCTCCAGGTCCAGCCGGCGGGCCAGGTCCGGGTCGGAGGTGACGGCGCTGACCGGCACCGGGCGGCTGTGCGGGGTGTCGCCGAGCAGCGCGCCCAGGATCACCACCAGCTCGACGCCCAGCTCGTGTGCGAAGCCCAGCAGCTCGTTGCAGAACGAGCGCCAGCGCATGCTCGGCTCGATGCCGCGGACCAGGACGACGTCCCGGGTCTTGGGTTCCGTCACCCGGATCACCGAGAGCCGGGTGGTGGGCCAGGTGATCCGGCGGATGCCGCCGTCCATCCAGACCGTGGGACGGTTGACCTGGAAGTCGTAGTAGTCCTCCGCGTCCAGGGCCGCGAACACCTTGCCGCCCCAGGTCTCGTCCAGGTGCGCCAGGGCCGCGGAGGCGGCGTCGCCCGCGTCGTTCCAGCCTTCGAAGGCGCAGACCATCACCGGGTCGATCAACTCGGGGACATCTTCCAGCTCGATCACCCGGCGTCTCCCTCCGAACTCCTCGTCGCCCGTGGAACTCCTCGCTCCACGGTCCCTACCTGCCCAGCCTACGGGCTTTGATGCGCGCCCCGGCCGGGCCACCGGGACAGTCTGGGCGAGCGGGCCGCCATGATCCAGCGGTTATCCGCAGGTCCGGCGGGACGCGCCCTACAGGAGTGCGGCGACGGTCGGCAGGTAGCCGCGGGCCTGGCCGTCGGCGGTGGGGTGGAAGGACTCCCAGAGGCGGGAGACCACGATGCCGTTGATCCACTCCTCCCGGCCGCCGCCGCAGGTGCCGTGGCCGTCGAAGACCGGCCGGACGTCCGCGAAGGCGAAGCCGTGGGCCTCGGACTGGCGGCGGATCAGCTCGTCCAGGCGGTCGGTGAGGGCGTTGAAGCGCTGCCGGCGGGCCTCGGTGGCGATCATGCAGCTGGTGCCGGTCTGGAGCAGCCGGGGGTAGCCGGTGACGACGACCCGGGCGGCGGGGGCGGCGGCGCGGATCGCCGTGTAGAGGGTGTCGAGGCGGCCGGGCAGCTCGTCGTCCATGCGGTGCGAGGCGGTGTCGAGGGTGCGGTCGCAGCGGGCGTCGGTGGTGAGCGGCTGGAGGCAGTCGACGGCGGCGGTGGTGAAGTCGAGGTCGTTGCCGCCGACGGTGAGGGTGACCAGGGTGGTGTCCGCGGCGACCTTCGGCAGCTGGTCGCGGCGGACGTCGTCCGTCCCGGCGGCGTTGCACGCGGCGTCGGTCAGGGCGGCGCCGTGCGCGGCGGCCCACAGCGCGGGGTAGCCGCGGCCGCTGCGGTGGCAGTCGCCGCTGGCCGGGTCGTAGGAGCCGGCCGCGACGCCGGCCGCGAACGAGTCGCCGAGCGCCGCGTACTTGGGCGCCGGGTCGGCCGCGGCGGGGGAGGCGAGGGCCGCGCACAGGAGGGGGACGGCGGCCAGGGCGGCGAGCGGGCGGGGGAGCGGCACGGTGGTCCTCCGGGGTCCGGGCGGGCCGGGCGCGGTCCGCCTCGGCCATCGGGCACGGATCGTAGCCGATCGCCTACAGATGGTTGTGGCGCGTGGATGGTCGTGGCGCGCCCGCCGGGCGGGGCGGCGCGATGATGGACTACGGGGCCGGGCGGCGGGCGTGAGGAGCCGGACCGATGAACCGATGGCTGTGGATCGGAGCGGGCGCGGCGGCGGTGGCCGCCGGCACCGCGGTGGTGGTGGCGGCGGACCGGGCGGGCCGCCGGCTCCCGGTGGAGCACGTCACCGAGGGCGGGCTGGAGCTCTCCCAGCCGCCCGGCGCGGTCTGGGACGTCCTGACCGACATCGACCTCTATCCGGCCTGGCGCCCCGACCTGACCCACGTCGAGCGGCTGCCCGCGGCGGCCGGCGGCCGGGAGCGCTGGCGCGAGTACGACCGGCACGGGCACACCACGTACGAGGTGGTCGACAGCGAGGCCCCGCACCGCCTGGTGACCGGCATCGCCGACCCGGACCTGCCGTACGGCGGCACGTGGACCTACGTCCTGACGCCGGCCGGCCGGGGCTGCCTGCTGACCGTCACCGAGCGCGGCGAGGTCCGCAAGCCGCTCTACCGCGCCGTCTCGCACTACGTGACCGGCGAGGACGCGACCGTCCACCGCTACCTGGGCGCCCTCGCCCACCGCATGGCGGCCTGAGGGGCCCGGGCGGTCAGCCGACCCAGCCCCGCCGGTACTGCTCCCAGTTCTCGGGCGTCGCCGCGAAGTCCACGTACAGCGCGACGCCGAAGGCCGGCCGGTGCAGGTCCTCGCGGGCGAGGCCGAGCCGGACGCCGCGCACGGCCGCGTCCACCGTTTCGGCGCCGCCGCGGTGCGCCCACGTGTCGTCCCAGTAGAACGGCAGGCCCATCAGCAGGTCGACGTGCTCGGGTGTGGCCTCCAGGGCCAGTTCGGTCTGCAGGGCGACGTAGCCGCCGAACAGCGGCTCGGTCTGCATGCTGGTGTCGTACGTCATCACCGCGATCTGGTCGACCCGGCGGGCGGTCTCGGTGAAGTAGGCCTGGTCCCACCACTTGCCGTGCCCGCTGAGGGCGATCCCGGCGGTGTGCAGGCCGGGCAGCGGGTCGATCTGCGGGGCGGCGACGGAGAGCTTCGCGCCGCGCCCGGCGGTCACGGCGCGGACCCGGTCGAGCAGGGCGAGCCAGCCGGCCGAGCCGGGGCGGATCGGCTCCATGTCGAAGTGCACCCCGTCGAAGCCGAGGTCCAGGACCTGCCGGGCGGAGGCGGTGACCCGCTCCCGGGTGGCCGCGTCCTCCAGGTCGAGGGCGTCCTTCTCGGGCTTGACCTCGTCGCCGAGCCAGCTCTGGACGCGGACCTGGGGCAGTTCGCGGTGCACCGCCTCGACGAACCACTGTGCGCGCGGGTGGACGGACGGCGGCAGCGAGCCGTCGTGCTCCAGCGGGCCGGTGTGCACGTACAGGTCGCGGATGCCGGTGCCGTCCAGCTGCCGGGCGAGCGCCGCGACGTCGGCGTCGGTCTTGCGGCCGTCCACCCAGGCGTGGCCGAGCCAGACGGCGTCCCGGCCGCGGGTGCGGGCGTCGGGCGAGACCTGGCCGACGTCGTGCAGGCGCAGCGCGACGAGCAGTCCGCCGATCGTGGCCACCGGGACGGCCGCGGCCACGGCGAGCGCGACGAGCGCCCTGCGCCACCACGACCAGCCCCGCCACCGGGCCCGGAAGGCCCTCAGCGGTGTCCACAGCGGGGCCGCCAGGGCCCTGCCGATCCGCCCCGCGGACGTCCGTGCGCGCCCCAAACGATTGCTCCCCCCTTGCGACCGAGCGTTCAGGATACGAAATGCACAGTCGCGCCGGGCCGTGGGCCGGATACCCTGGCCACGTGCGTGCCCGACCAAGCGGGTGTGCAAAGCCGACAGCCGTCGCACCAGGGAGAAGCCCCATGGCCACTGCAGCCGAACCGTCCATCACTCAGCAGAGCCGCGCGAACGCGCTGCGCGAGGCGCTCGCCACCCGGGTGGTGGTCGCCGACGGTGCGATGGGCACCATGCTCCAGGCACAGGACCCGACCATGGAGGACTTCCAGGACCTGGAGGGCTGCAACGAGGTCCTGAACATCACGCGCCCCGACATCGTCCGGTCCGTCCACGAGGCCTACTTCGGGGTGGGCGTGGACTGCGTGGAGACCAACACCTTCGGCGCCAACTTCGCCGCGCTCGGCGAGTACGACATCCCCGAGCGCATCTTCGAGCTGTCCGAGGCCGGCGCCCGGATCGCCCGCGAGGTCGCCGACGCGCACGCCGCCGACGGCCGCACCCGCTGGGTGCTCGGCTCGATCGGCCCCGGCACCAAGCTGCCCACCCTCGGCCACGCCCCGTACGAGGCGCTGCGCGACGGTTTCCAGCAGAACGCGGCGGGCCTGATCGCGGGCGGCGCCGACGCGCTGCTGGTCGAGACCAGCCAGGACCTCCTGCAGACCAAGGCCGCGATCCTCGGCTCCAAGCGCGCCCTGGCCGAGGCCGGCCTGGACCTGCCGGTGCTGGTCCAGGTGACGGTGGAGACCACCGGCACGATGCTGCTGGGTTCGGAGATCGGCGCGGCGCTCACGGCGCTGGAGCCCCTCGGCGTGGACTACATCGGCCTCAACTGCGCCACCGGCCCGGCCGAGATGAGCGAGCACCTGCGCTACCTGGCCAAGAACGCCAGAATCGGGCTGTCCTGCATGCCGAACGCGGGCCTGCCGGTGCTCGGCAAGGACGGCGCCCACTACCCGCTGTCCCCGGCCGAGCTGGCCGAGGCGCACGACGTGTTCACCCGCGAGTACGGCCTGTCGCTGGTCGGCGGCTGCTGCGGCACCACGCCCGAACACCTGCGCGCGGTGGTCGAGCGCGTCCAGGGCCGCGCGATCGCCCCGCGCACGCCGCAGCCGGAGCCGTCGGCGGCCTCGCTGTACCAGGCGGTGCCGTTCCGCCAGGACACCTCGTACCTGGCGATCGGCGAGCGCACCAACGCCAACGGCTCGAAGAAGTTCCGCGAGTCGATGCTGGCCGGTGACTGGCAGGCCTGCGTGGAGATCGCCCGCGACCAGATCCGGGACGGCTCCCACCTGCTGGACCTGTGCGTCGACTACGTCGGCCGCGACGGCGTCGCCGACATGAAGGAGATCGCCGGCCGCCTGGCCACCGCCTCCACCCTGCCGATCGTCCTGGACTCCACCGAGCCGGACGTCCTGCGCGCCGGCCTGGAGGCGCTCGGCGGGCGCGCGGTGCTCAACTCGGTCAACTACGAGGACGGCAACGCCCCCGACTCGCGCTTCGGCAAGATCGCCTCGCTGGCCCGCGAGCACGGCGCCGGCCTGATCGCGCTGACCATCGACGAGGAGGGCCAGGCCCGCACCGCCGACAAGAAGGTCGAGATCGCCGAGCGGCTGATCGCCGAGCTCACCGCGGACTACGGCATCGACGAGGGCTCGATCCTGGTCGACTGCCTCACCTTCACCCTGGCCACCGGCCAGGAGGAGTCCCGCCGGGACGGCATCGAGACGATCGAGGCGATCCGCGCGCTCAAGCGCCGCCGCCCGGCCGTCCAGACCACCCTGGGCCTGTCCAACATCTCCTTCGGCCTCAACCCGGCCGCCCGCGTCGTCCTCAACTCGGTGTTCCTGCACGAGTGCGTCGAGGCCGGCCTGGACTCGGCGATCGTCCACGCGTCGAAGATCCTGCCGATCTCCCGGATCCCCGAGGACCAGCGCGAGGCCGCCCTCGACCTGGTCTACGACCGCCGCCGCGACGGCTACGACCCGCTGCAGCGCCTCCTGGAGCTGTTCGAGGGCGTCTCCTCGGCCTCGGTGAAGGCGTCCAAGGCGGAGGAGCTGGCCTCGCTCCCGCTGGAGGAGCGGCTCCAGCGCCGGATCATCGACGGCGAGCGGGGCGGCCTGGAGGCCGACCTGGACGAGGCGCTGACGCAGCGCCCCGCGCTGGAGATCATCAACGACACCCTGCTGTCCGGCATGAAGGTCGTCGGCGAGCTGTTCGGCTCGGGCCAGATGCAGCTGCCGTTCGTGCTCCAGTCCGCCGAGGTCATGAAGACCGCGGTGGCGCACCTGGAGCCGCACATGGAGAAGTCCGACTCGGAGGGCAAGGGCACGATCGTGCTGGCCACCGTCAAGGGCGACGTCCACGACATCGGCAAGAACCTGGTCGACATCATCCTGTCCAACAACGGCTACAACGTCGTCAACCTCGGCATCAAGCAGCCGGTTTCGGCGATCCTGGACGCCGCGCAGGAGCACAAGGCCGACGTCATCGGGATGTCCGGGCTGCTGGTCAAGTCGACCGTGATCATGAAGGAGAACCTGGAGGAGCTCAACCAGCGCAAGCTGGCGGCCGATTACCCGGTGATCCTCGGCGGCGCCGCCCTCACCCGGGCGTACGTCGAGCAGGACCTCCACGAGATCTACGAGGGCGAAGTCCGCTACGCCCGGGACGCGTTCGAGGGCCTGCGCCTGATGGACGCGCTGATCGCCGTCAAGCGCGGCGTGCCCGGCGCGGTGCTGCCCGAGCTCAAGCAGCGCCGGCACGCCCGGGTCGAGGTGGAGGAGCCGGAGCCGGAGATCAACCTCGGCCAGATCCGCTCGGACGTCACGGTCGACAACACCGTGCCCACCCCGCCGTTCTGGGGCGACCGCATCGTCAAGGGCATCCCGTTCGCCGACTACGCCTCCTGGCTGGACGAGGACGCGCTGTTCAAGGGCCAGTGGGGCCTGAAGGCCGCGCGCTCCGGCGAAGGCCCGTCGTACGAGGAGCTGGTGGAGACCGAGGGCCGCCCGCGGCTGCGCGCCTGGCTGGACCGGCTGCAGACCGAGGGCTGGCTGGAGGCGGCCGTGGTCTACGGCTACTACCCGGCCAACTCCAAGGGCGACGACCTGATCGTCTTCCACGAGGACGGCACCGAGCGCACCCGCTTCACCTTCCCCCGCCAGCGGCGCGGACGCCGGCTGTGCCTGGCCGACTTCTTCCGCCCGGAGGAGTCCGGCGTGCGGGACGTCGTGGGCCTGCAGGTGGTCACCATGGGCAACCGGATCTCGGAGGCGGCCAACGAGCTGTTCGCCGGGAACTCCTACCGCGACTACCTGGAGCTGCACGGCCTCTCGGTGCAGCTGGCCGAGGCGCTGGCCGAGTTCTGGCACGCCCGGGTCCGCTACGAGCTCGGCTTCTCCGGCGAGGACCCGCAGGACGTCAAGGACATGTTCGCGCTCAAGTACCGCGGCGCCCGCTTCTCGCTCGGCTACGGCGCCTGCCCGGAGCTGGAGGACCGCGCCAAGATCGCCGAGCTGCTGAAGCCCGAGCGGATCGGCGTGGTGCTCTCCGAGGAGTTCCAGCTCCACCCGGAGCAGTCCACGGACGCGATCGTGATCCACCACCCCGAGGCGAAGTACTTCAACGCCCGGTAACTCCCGCGCCGCTCTCCGTTCGCTCTTTTCCGGCGAACCGGGCGTATCCTTGATGATCCTGAACGGGCCGGTCCGCTCACCAGCGGGCCGGCCCGTGCCATCCCCGGAGCACGTGCGGGGCCCCTCGGAAGGATCGCCATGACCACCATCTCCACCACCGTCGCGGCGCTCGACCACGGGGACGACCGCGGCCTGCGGGCGGTGCTGCTGGACATGGACGGAACGCTCGTCGACACCGAGGACTTCTGGTGGCAGGCCGAGGCCTCGCTGTTCGCCGAGCTCGGCTACGCGCTCGACGAGGCGGACCGCGCCCAGGTGGTCGGCGGCCCGATGACGCGCGTGATCGACTACCTGATCGCCAGGACCGGCGTCGACCTCTCCCCGGCCGACCTGACGGTCCTCATCAACCAGCGCTTCGTCGACCTGCTGGGCGGCGGCGTGCCGCTCATGCCCGGCGCCGAGCGGCTGCTCAACACCCTTGCCGCGCACGGGATCCCGGCCGCCCTGGTGTCGGCCTCGCACCGGCACATCATCGACATCGTGCTGCGCTCGCTGGGCGCCGAGCACTTCGCCTTCACCGTCGCCGGCGACGAGGTCCCGCGCACCAAGCCGCACCCGGACCCGTACCTGGAGGCCGCCCGCCGCCTGGGCGCCGACCCGGCCCGCTGCGTCGTCGTCGAGGACGCGCCGACCGGGGTGAAGGCGGCCGAGGCAGCCGGCTGCCCGGTGATCGCGGTGCCCTCGGTCGCGCGGATCGAACCGGCCCCCGGGCGCCTGGTGCTCTCCTCGCTGGAGCAGGTCGACCTCGAACTGCTCCGCTCGCTGGTCGCCTCGCGCGTGTGATTGTGGTCTCATTGCCCCGCCGGCCTACCGGCCGGTAAGGGGCCGTGAGCGGCCCGAACCGGGAGGCGCCCGGGGAGAAAACGGGCATTGCCTGACAACTCGTCCAGCGGCCCGCGGTGCCCACGATCACCGTGTCCCAAACGTCATCCGCGCGGGTATCGGTCGTGCGTGTTCGATATGGCACGCTACTCCAGTTCGTTCCCACCCTCGCAGCCCTGCCACCGCCGCCGACGGGTACCCCCGGTCCCGGCGCCGGTCGCACGACGCGCACCCCAGAAGGACGCGCCCCGTGAAGACTCCCGCTGAACGCCTGGCAGTACTCGGCTGCGCCGGCCTGGTCGCCGTGACGGTGGCCGGCTGCGGATCCGTGACCGACGCCGTCAAGGGCGACAGCGCCAGCAAGTCGGTCACCATGGGCACCGCCCAGCTCACCAGCGTCCTGGACCCCGCCGGGTCCTACGACTCCGGCTCCTGGCTCATCCTGCGCAACACCTTCCAGTCGCTGCTGGCCTTCCCCGCCGCCTCCAGCTCGCCCTCCCCGGACGCCGCCCAGTCCTGCGAGTTCACCGGCGGCGACTCCACCCAGTTCCACTGCACGCTGCGCCCCGGCCTCAAGTTCTCCAACGGCCACCCGCTGACCGCCGCCGACGTCGTGTTCTCGATCGAGCGCACCAAGAAGATCAACGACAAGAACGGCCCGTCCGGCCTGCTCTCCTCGGTCAAGTCCGTCGAGGCCAAGGGCGACAACGAGGTGCTCTTCCAGCTCAGCGCGCCCGACGCGACCCTCCCGGCCAAGCTGGCCAGCCCGGTCGGCGCGATCGTCGACCACCAGGTGTACCCGGCCGACTCGCTGCTGCCCAACGACAAGCTGGTCGGCTCCGGCCCCTACAAGCTCGACTCGGTCGAGGCCCTGGGCGGCGCCGGCAAGAGCATCGGCAAGGTCGCGCTGTCGTCCAACGACAAGTACGGCGGCGACGCCAAGCTGCGCAACAACAAGTTCACCGTCCGCTACTACGACCAGGCAGCGGACCTGAAGGCCGCCCTCGACAAGGGCGACGTCGACCTCACCGACGACAGCCTGGACCCGAACACCGCCGCCCAGATCCGCTCCGACCAGCAGGGCGGCAAGGGCGACCTCCAGGTCGTCGAGGGCGACAGCAACAACACCCGCTCGCTGGTGTTCAACACCAAGGACGCGACCGTCGGCAACGTCGCCGTCCGCCAGGCCGCCGCCACGCTGCTCGACCGCAAGGCGCTCGCCCGCGACGTCTTCGCCCGCACCGTCCAGCCGCTGTACTCGATGGTCCCGGCCGGCGTCACCGGCCACAACACCGTCTTCTTCGACAAGTACGGCGACCAGGACGTCACCAAGGCCAAGAAGTTCCTCACCGAGGCCAAGGTGCAGCTGCCCGTCAAGATCACCCTCACCTGGTCCCGCTCGCGGGCCGGCGCGGCCGAGGCCGAGACGGTGAAGAAGCAGCTGGAGACCGGCGGGCTGTTCCAGGTGACGGTCCAGCAGGAAGCCGACTGGGACAAGTACAAGGCCGGCTTCGCGGACGGCAAGTACCAGGCCTACATCCTCGGCTGGTTCGCCGACTACCCGGACGCCGACAACTACATCAGCCCGCTGGTCGTCGACGGCGGCGTCTACCACGACGGCTGGGACGACCCGCGGATCAGCCAGAAGCTCGTGCCGGACGGCCTCAAGGTCACCGACCGGGGCGCGGCGGCCAACAACTACAACCAGATCCAGTCGATCGTCGCCGACAACGTGCCGCTCGTCCCGCTGTTCCAGGACAAGGCGTTCTACGCGGCCCGCTCGTCCGTCACCGGCGTCGAGTCCACCGTCGACACCACCGGCGTCTTCCGCTTCTGGGAGATCGGCCGCAGCAGCAAGTAGCACCCAACGGCGACGGCCCGCCCGCTGCCCC
>NZ_JBFBDY010000222.1:0-10128 GCF_040683475.1 Kitasatospora sp. NPDC093558
GCGATACGACAAACGCGCCTACATCTTCCATGGCACCGTCACCGTCGCATCAATCCGACTCTGGCTCCGACGATGATCCGCCGTACAGAACCTAGCCGTCCCGATCGCTCGAACCGGTGGCCGCGGCGGTTGCCCCAGGCAATAGGCTTGGGGCGGGCATTCCCGCCTCCCGCCGCCGATGCCGGGGCTCCGGGGGGAGCGCCTAGCCCACCCAGGGACCACCCGAGAGGACCCCCGATGACCGTCCCCGCCCTGACCGCCGAGACGCGTTGGCGCTGCACCCTGTGCGGCAACCTCACCCGCTTCGACCTGACCCGCACCGCGCGGGTGACCGAGTTCCTGCACTTCGACCTGGCCGGCGAGTCCAAGGTCGAGGAGACCGAGGTCCTGAGCGAGACGATCGAGTCGGTGCGCTGCCGCTGGTGCAACGCGGTGGACCAGGTCGAGCTGGTCGCCCGCCCGGGCGCGGACGACGCGACGGTCGAGGCCGAGCAGGGTTGATGCCCCGCCGGTGCGGTGGACGGTGCACGGCGTGGCCGTCCACCGCACGGGACAATACAGACAAGACGCACGGAGCGTGACGACAGGGACGGCGGCCGCGGGGCCGCGCCCGTTGGACCAGGATCGGAGCCGAGGACGTGGTGGACGCAGCGAGGGAGCCCGCCGGACCGCAGGGGCAGCCCGCTGCGGAGCCGGCCGCCGGTGCGGCGGGCGCCGCCGCCGGGGCAGTCGCGTCCGAACCCGCCGCGGAGCCGGGCGCCGGCCGCCTTGTCGAGAAGCTCGACCGGCCGCTGCCGGAGGGCGTGCGCCGGCGCGTGGTCGGCCTGGCCGCCGACGCGCTCGGCGGGCTGCCGCCGGGTGAGCTGCCGCAGAGCCTGCGTCAGTACGCCAAGTTCACCCCGGCCCGGCGGGCCAAGTACGCGGCCACCGCGATCGCCGCGGCCCTGGAGTCGGAGCCGGCCTTCCGGGTGCGGATAGCGGAGCGGCTGCGGCTGGGCCAGCCGGATCTGGTGAAGGCGCTGGAGTCGGGCAGCGTCCCCGGCGCCGCCGATCCGATGGACGTCGCGGCCGCCGCCTACCTGGTGCGGTCGGCGGGCTGGAGCCGGCTGGTCGCCGAGGCCGGCGAGGAGGCCGAGCGGGCCGGCGCCGAGGGCGCCGCCGCGGAGGCGGCCCGGCTGGTGGAGAAGCTGCAGGCCGAGCTGGCCGAGGTGCGGGCCGCGGCGCGCGCGGACCTGGACCGGTACCGGGCCGAGTCCGAGGACGTCCGGCGCGAGGCCGACTCGCTGCGCAAGAAGGTGCGTTCGCTGGAGAGCGACACCCGCCGGGCGCAGGCCGAGACCCGTCGGCTGGCCGGTGAGCTGGAGGCGCTGCGCACGCAGGCGGCGGCCGAGCGCGGCGCGGCCGAGAGCGAGGCACGGCGGCTGCGGCACCGAGTCGGCGAGCTGGAGACCGCCGCCGAGCAGGGCCGCCGGTCGGCCCGCGAGGGTCGCAGCGTGGAGGACATGCGCCTGCGGCTGCTGCTGGACACCGTGCTGCAGTCGGCGCAGGGGCTGCAGCGCGAGCTGGCGCTGCCGGTGTCGCAGATCCGCCCGGCCGACCTGGTGGAGGCGGTGGTGCCGGGCTCGGCCTCGCCGCACGACGTGGCGCGCCGCGGGCTGGCGGAGGACGATCCGGCGCTGCTGGACCAGCTGCTGGCGATCCCGCAGGTGCACCTGGTGGTGGACGGCTACAACGTGACGAAGACGGGCTACCCGACGCTGCCGCTGGAACAGCAGCGGCTGCGGCTGCTGGGCGGGCTCGCGATGCTGGCCCAGCGCACGCAGGCGGAGGTCACGTGCGTGTTCGACGGGCAGGACCTGGACGTGCCGGTGATCATGGCGCCGCCGCGCGGGGTCCGGGTGCGCTTCAGCCGGACCGGGGAGACGGCGGACGAGCTGATCAGACGCCTGGTGCGGGCCGAGCCGCAGGGCCGTCCGGTCGTGGTGGTCTCGGCCGACCGGGAGGTCGCGGAGGGCGTGCGGAAGGCGGGCGCGCGCCCGGTCGCCTCGGTTCTCCTGCTGAACCGGCTGGCGCGGCCCTGATTCCGTGCCGATGGGGATGACGGCCGTTCAGCGTCCGGTTTGCGGTGATGTGCGGATTCGGTGAAGCCGCGCGGGAGGCTGGAGTTCACACAATCGGGGGAGTGGCGCAATGCCTGGATCTTCACTAGGGTCTGGCGTCAAACCTATTTTCCGGATTTCTCACCCGAACCGGTGAGTCCATGGAAGAAGGAGCCGGTCCCTTGGCCTCCCACCGCCGTCCCAAGCAGCCCAGCCGTGCGCGGGTCTCCGTGCTCACCGCTGCCGCTGCGACCGCGGTCGCGCTCTCCGCCCAGGTGGCCGCGCACGCTGCGCCGCAGCCGAACAAAACGGACGTCAAGGCGCAGATCGACGCACTCCAGCAGGAGCAGGAGCAGGCCGCCGAGAAGTACAACGGCGCCAAGGAGCGGGCCGACCAGCTGCGCAAGCAGGCCGACCAGCTGCAGGACCAGGTCGCTCGCGGCCAGGAGCAGATGACCCAGCTTCAGGTCGGCCTCGCGGGCGTGGCGGGCGAGCAGTACCGCACCGGCGGCATCGACCCGTCCGTCCAGCTGATGCTCTCCTCGGACCCGTCCGGCTACCTGGACAAGGCCTCCAGCGTGCAGCAGGCGACGGCCACCGAGACCGACGCGCTCAAGGGGCTGCTGGACCAGCAGCGCCGCCTGGACCAGGAGAAGGCCGAGGCCGCCGCGGTGCTGGCCTCCCTCGATTCGACCACCAAGGACCTGAACCAGGCCAAGGCGGACGTCAACACCAAGCTCAAGGCGGCCCAGGACCTCCTGAACTCGCTCAGCGCCTCCGAGCGGGCCGCGCTGAGGGCCCAGCAGGCCCAGGACGACCGCGCCTCGCGCGGCGCCGACCGGGTCGACCTCAGCAACCTGCCGCCGGCCAGCGGCTACGCGGCCGTGGCCGTGGCCAAGGCGATGAGCAAGCAGGGCTCGCCGTACGTGTGGGGCGCCACCGGCGAGAACACGTTCGACTGCTCGGGCCTGATGGTCTGGGCGTACGGCAAGGCCGGTGTCTCGCTGCCGCGCACCTCGCAGGAGCAGGGCCACTACGGCACCCGGGTGCCCTCGCTGGACCAGGCCCAGCCGGGCGACCTGGTGGTCTACGGCGGCGACATGCACCACGTCGGGATGTACATCGGCAACGGCATGGTGGTGCACGCGCCGCACACCGGTGACGTGGTCAAGGTGATGAAGGCCGACGCGATGCCGATCAACACGATCCGCCGGGTCTGACCCCCCGACACGCCGGGGCCGGCGGAACGGCCCTGTGATCCGTGCCACCTCCCTGGCGGGGGTGGCACGTTCGCTTGTGCGCGTTTCGCCCGTCAGTGCGTGACAAGTGATCAGCCTTGCGTACTGGTGCGATCACCTTCTGTCATCTTCACAAAACAACCTGGTTATTCTTCCGCCTTTTTTCTGACAAGGATTTGAACGGATCACGGTTCAGTTACTAGGGTCGTGCCCCGAACCACCGCACTGTCGATCGCCCAGCCAGGGTGGCGGCGGTGGTTCCCGCCGAGTTCGTGAAGCAGCGGGACGGGTCGAAGCGCCCGTCCGACAGGGGAGCCCAGTGGTTGGGGGCGCTGTGGAGCGGAGCCGGGGAACCACGTTCCTCCGGGGTGAATCGGCGCCAGGTCGGCCGCTGGAACGGCCGTGAGGCGTCGTAGGGCATGCTTCCGGCCCGAACCCGTCAGCTCACCCGGTAGGCGGACGTAGGAAGAAGGAGTCCGCCTTCGTGGCGTCCCATCGTCGTCCCAAGCCCGCCGGCCGAGCCCGAGTTTCCTTCCTGACCGGTGTCGCCGCCGCCGCCGTCGCCCTCTCCGCGCAGTCCGGCGCCCACGCCGACCCGACGCCGACCAAGGACCAGGTCAAGGAGCAGGTCGACCAGCTCAACGAGCAGGCCGAGGTGGCGACCGAGCAGTACAACGCCGCCCAGTCCAAGCAGCAGGAGCTGCAGAAGCAGGTCAGCGGCCTGCAGGACCAGGTGGCCCGCCAGCAGGAGCAGGTGACCGACCTCCAGGGCGGCCTCGCCCAGATCGCCGGCGAGCAGTACCGCAACGGGGGCATATCCCCGACCGTCCAGCTGATGTTCTCGTCCAAGCCGGACACCTTCCTCAGCCAGGCCGACGCCCTGAACCAGGCCGGCAGCACCCAGAAGGGTCAGCTGAAGGAGCTCCAGGACCAGCAGCGCAAGCTCGACCAGGACCGCAACGAGGCCCAGGCCAAGCTCGCCGAGCTGGACGCGACCACCCAGCAGCTGAAGACCTCCAAGGAACAGATCCAGGCGAAGCTGAAGGCCGCCCAGGACCTCTTCAACACCCTGTCCGAGCAGGAGCGCCAGGCGATCAAGGCGGCCGAGGAGAAGGCCGCCGCCGACGCCAAGGCCAAGGCCGACGCCGCGAAGGCCCAGCAGGCCGCCGCCGACCGCGCCTCCCGCGACAGCAGCCGCGCCGACCTCGGCTCGGCCCCGTCGTCCGCGCCCTCGTCCTCGCCGGTCGCCAAGCCGGCCGCCCCGGGCAGCTCGCGCGGCGCCGCCGCGCTGTCCGCCGCCGCCACCAAGATCGGCAGCCCGTACGTCTGGGCCGCCACCGGCCCGAACTCCTTCGACTGCTCGGGCCTGATGGTCTGGGCGTTCGACCAGGCCGGCGTCTCGCTGCCGCGCACCTCGCAGGAGCAGGCCGGCGCCGGCACCCGGATCGGCACGGACCTCTCCCAGGCCCAGCCCGGCGACCTGCTGATCTTCTACAGCGACGCCCACCACGTCGGCATCTACGCCGGCAACGGCCAGGTGCTGCACGCGCCCAAGCCGGGTGCGAGCGTGCGCTACGAGGCGGTCTCCAACATGCCGCTCTCGTCCATCGTGCGGGTCTGATCCCCGCTCGGCTTCCCGCAGGCCCGGCCTTCCTCTCGTGGAAGGCCGGGCCTGCGGCGTTTCCTTTCCTCGGGCTGGTGTCCGATTAATGGTCAAATATTCGTGTTGGGAGGGGTTTGGACTCGGTTGCCCGGACTCGCTAACGTCTGCCACCGGACTCCCGCTCCAGGACCGCCCGCTTCGGTGCGGCGGCGGGACCGGTCCGCAGGATTGGAGCAGCCGCCGCCATGCCCGTGCACCGCCGTTCCCAACTGCTCGCCCGTGCGCTGGTGCTGACCGCGGCCGCCACCACCGCCCTGGGCGTGACGACGAGCGGCAGTGCCCAGGCCGCCCCCGGCGCCCCGGACGCGCCCAGCCGCAAGGACGTCAAGGCCCAGGTCGAGCAGCTGTACAACGAGGCCGAACAGGCGTCGGAGAAGTACAACGCGGCCCAGGAGGCCCAGCAGCGGCTCCAGGGCGAGACCACCGTCCTCCAGGGCGAGATCGCCGCCGCCCAGGAGCAGCTCAACCAGCTGCGCGGCGACCTCGCCACCGTGGCGGGCGCCGAGTACCGGGCCGGCGGCATGGCGCAGACCGTCCAGCTGATGCTCGCCACCGACCCGGAGGGGTACCTCGCCCGCGCCCGGACCCTCGACCAGGCCGCCGAGCGGCAGAACGAGACGCTGCACGAGCTGGTGACCCGTCAGCGCGGGCTCGACCAGCGCCGCACCGAGACCGCCGCCAAGCTCGCCGAGCTGGACCAGGCCCGGCGCACCCTCGCCGACAGCAAGCAGGACATCCAGCAGCGGCTCGCCAAGGCCCAGCGGCTGCTCAACAGCCTGGGCGTGGCCGAGCGCGCCCGGATGGCCGCGCAGGACGCCCAGGAGGCCGAGCAGCGCGCCACCCGCGGCACCGACCGGCTGGACCTCGGCACCACCCCGCCCGCCTCCGAGCGCGGCGCGGCGGCGCTCGCGGCGGCGGTGCGGATGATCGGATCGCCCTACGTGTACGGATCCACCGGCCCCCGCGCCTTCGACTGTTCCGGTCTGATGTACTACAGCTGGCGGCAGGCCGGAGTGTCCCTGCCGCGCACCTCGCAGGCCCAGGCCTACGCCGGCCAGCGGGTGAGCCTGTCCGAAGCACGACCGGGAGACCTGGTGATCTTCTACCGGGACATGCACCACGTCGGCATGTACGCCGGCGGCGGGGTGATCGTGCACGCCCCGTACCCGGGGGCCCGGGTGCGGTACGAGAGCGTCAACGCGATGCCCGTCGCAGGGGTGGTCCGGCTCTGAGCCCGACCCTGTCCGCACCGGACGCGATACGGCCCTGCGTGCTGTCCCGCCGGGGCGCCCTGCTGCTCGCCGCCGGAGGGCTGACGCAGCTGTCGCTGCCGCCCGCCGTCCCCGCGGCGCCCGGCCCGGGGCCCGCCGGCGCGGACGAGCGGACGGCGGTGGCGGCGGTGCTGGACGGGCGTGCGCGCGAGCTGGCGCTGACCTCCGGACTGCCGCTGACCGCCCGCTACCGCAACCTCGTCCTCTCCCCGGGCGCGGCTCCCGGCCGGCTCACCGCCGCGGCCGACCTGGACGTCCGGGTCACCGGCTACGACGAGTACCCCGCCACGTACCCCCGCCGCCTCGCGCTGACCCGGGCCGACGGCTGGCGGGTCGAGCGCGAGGACGCCGCGAGCGGGCCGCCGGCGCTCTGGGACTTCGGGACCGGACGGTCCGCGCGCGGCGCGCAATGCCTGGTGCTCGGCCTCGTGGCCGGACCGGACCCGGCCGCACTGGTCGCCGTCGGCGACCGCGCCGTCCCGGCGGTCAGCGCGGTCTGGGGCACCGGCTGGGCCGGCCGGCTGCTGCTCGAACTGCCCGCCACCGAGGCGCAGTTCGCCCGGCTGCTGGAGGCCGACCCGGCGGGCTGGACGGGCATGGCGGCGGTCACCGTGGCCGCTCCCGGGGCGCCCTCGCACACCCCGGCCGACCGGGTGGTGATCAACCCCGAGGCGTTCGGGCGGCTCAGCGACTTCGGCCGGCAGGTCGTCGTCACCCACGAGACCACCCACGTCGCGACCCGGGCCGACACCCGGGCCTGGACGCCCCTCTGGCTCTCCGAGGGCGTCGCCGACTGGACGGCCTACCGCGACTCCGGCCGCACGGACCGGCAGATCGCCCCCGAACTGGCCCGGGACGTGGCCGCCGGGAAGGTGCCCGCCGCGCTGCCCGCCGACCGCGACTTCGGCGCGGGCGCCACCGGCATCGCCCAGGCCTACGAACAGGCCTGGCTCGCCTGCCGGCTGATCGCCGGGCGCTTCGGCGCCGACCGCCTCGTCGCGCTCTACCGCGCGGTGGGCGCGGCGGACGGCGCGGGGGAGGACCGCGACCGGCGGATGGACCGGCTGCTGCGGGCCGAACTGGGCGTCGGGACAGACGAGTTCACGAAGCTGTGGGTGGGCGAGGTGGCCGCGCTCAAGGGTTGACGCCCGGCCTGGTGCCGGGGCGCCAGGGCACGCCCTTAGCGCCCGGCCGGGGTGTTGGGGCGGTCGATCCCGTCGAGCAGGTCCTGCTCGTAGGCGATGCCCGGACGGACCGGGTAGGAGCCGGCCGGGACGGGCTCGGGCTGCGCCAGCACGACGGTCGGCGCCAACCGGTCCTCGGCGCGCGTGGAGCGCCAGAGGCGGACGCAGGAGAGGACCGTCGCCGCCAGCAGCAGCAGGTTGCGGGCGGACAGGACGGCGATGGCCGCCGGGTCGCTCGCGAGGACCTGGGTGAACATCAGCGGGAACTCGACCAGCGTCAGCGGCGCGGCCAGCAGGATCAGCAGTGCCACCGGCCGCTGGCTGCTGCCGCGCACCGTCAGGCAGACCGCCGCGACGCCGATCAGCCAGACCAGGTACTGCGGGCTGATCACCCGGCTGGTGACGGTGAAGATCAGCAGCGCGGTCAGCGCCGCGTCGTACATGGTGGCCGCGTTGCGGCGCTTGGCGGTGTAGCGCCACAGCAGCAGCCACGCGAAGCCCAGCAGGGTGCCGGCCATCATGACCTTGCTGACGACGCTGACCCACGGCCCGAGCATCTCGGCCGAGCCGTAGTTCATCGTCACCCTGCCGTCCCAGCCGCCCGCGATCCGCGCGTAGTGCAGCGGCAGCGCGCCGAGCGACTCGACCTCGATGCCGCGGTCCTTCTGGAACGCCAGGAAGTCGAAGGCGCCGTTCATGCCGGCCGCGAGCAGGAAGCCCAGCGAGACGGCGGTGGCCGCCGCGAGCGTCCAGGAACGGCGGGTGCGGCGGCCGGAGGGGGTGCCGATCAGGCCCAGCAGCGGCCAGATCTTGACGATCCCGCCGAGGCCCAGCAGCATCCCGCCGACGGCCGGGCGGCGGATCAGCGCCAGCAGGCCGGCCACCGTGATCGCGGTGACGATGATGTCGAAACGGTTGTAGATCATCGGGCCGAGCAGCGGCACGGCCGCCACCCACATCCAGGCGCCGGTCAGGGCCCGGCCGCGGCGCAGGCCGGTGCGGACCAGCAGGGCCATCGCGAGGGCGTCCGCGATCCCGCAGATCACCCAGAACGAGACCACGTACGACCAGGGCAGCAGGCCCGGCAGCAGGATCACCAGGGCGGCGCCCGGCGGGTACTGCCAGGTGACGTCGTCGAACGGGAAGGTGCCGGTCTGCAGGACGCCGTACCAGGCGTGGTAGATCATCCAGACGTCCGCCGTGACGTCGCCGCCCGGCGAGCGCAGCACACCGGTCACGAACAGCACCAGCAGCGTCCGGGTGGCCACCCAGGTGGCGGCGAGTGCCGCGAGCGCCCCGAGCGGGCGGCCCGTGCGGGCACGGGAAGTACCGGTCTCGGTGGCCGGGGCCAACTCCACAGCGCTCCCTCGTTCGTCTCGGACGTCCCCACCGGAGGCGTCGCGCGACGGACGCCCGGGCCGCCGTCCTCAGCGGCTCAGGTACTAGGACTGACCCGGGGGTGGAACGGTTGCCGTGCGCGGTTCCGTTCCCGGCGGGCCATGGTGTTGACCTATCGTACGGATCACCCAGCGGTACACCGAGCACCCCCCGACCGAGCGAGCCGTGGCCTGATGCACAGAACCTTGATCGTCACCAACGACTTCCCGCCGCGCCCCGGCGGCATCCAGGCCTTCGTGCACAACATGGCTGTCCGTCAGCCCGCCGGGAGCATCGTGGTGTACGCCTCGACCTGGCGTGACGGCACCGAGGTCGCCCGCTTCGACGCCGAGCAGCCGTTCCCGGTGATCCGGGACCGGACGAAGGTGATGGTTCCCACACCGCGGGTCACCCGGCGGGCCGCCGAGATCCTCCGCGCCGAGAAGTGCGACTCGGTCTGGTTCGGCGCCGCCGCGCCGCTCGGGCTGATGGCGCCCGCACTGCGCCGGGCCGGGGCCGGGCGGCTGCTGGGCATGACGCACGGGCACGAGGCCGCCTGGGCCCAGCTGCCGGCCGCCCGGCAGCTGCTGCGCCGGATCGGCGCCGGCACCGACGTGCTGACCTACCTCGGCGAGTACACCCGCTCGCGGATCGCGGGCGCGGTGGGGGCGGAGGCTGCGGCGCGGATGGTGCAGCTGCCGCCGGGCGTGGACGAGACGACGTTCCACCCGGCCTCCGGGGGCGCCGAGGTGCGCCGCCGGCTGGGGCTGGCGGACCGGCCGGTGGTGGTGTGCGTCTCGCGCCTGGTCCCGCGCAAGGGCCAGGACACCCTGATCGAGGCGATGCCGCAGATCCTCGCCGACGTGCCGGACGCGGTGCTGCTGATCGTCGGCGGCGGCCCGTACCGGGCGGACCTGGAGAAGCTCGCGGACGCCAAGGGCGTGCGCGCCTCGGTGTGCTTCACCGGCTCGGTGCCGTGGGAGGAGCTGCCCGCGCACTACGGCGCCGGGGACGTCTTCGCGATGCCCTGCCGGACGCGGCGCGGCGGCCTCGACGTCGAGGGCCTCGGCATCGTCTACCTGGAGGCCTCGGCGACCGGCCTGCCGGTCGTGGCCGGGGACTCCGGCGGCGCGCCGGACGCGGTGCTGGAGGGCGAGACCGGGTACGTCGTGCCGGGCGGATCGGCCTCGGCGGCGGCCGAGCGGATCGTGCGGCTGCTGCACGACGAGGAACTGCGGCGGCGGATGGGCGAGGCCGGACGGCGCTGGGTGGAGCGCTCGTGGCGCTGGGACCTGC